>DASZFH010000032.1:0-2704 GCA_035939985.1 Candidatus Dormiibacterota bacterium | reverse complement strand
GGAGCGAGGAAGCCGGGCTGTTTGAGTCAATCATCAGCCCGGCTTTACTTTTGGTGGACGCCTTACCGGCCGGGCTGGTTAACTAGGACTCGGTTTGGAGGGATGGCCGAGTCCGGTTTATGGCAGCTGTCTTGAAAACAGCCGTGGCGAAAGCCACCGGGGGTTCAAATCCCTCTCCCTCCGCCAATTGTCCTGTCTCAGGCATCGATTAGGGGAGGAGCTCCAGGCTTGCAACGTGCCTGGGCCGCACGACTGAGAAATGCCGGTGGTCGAGCGTAGCCAGACGACGCTCGCCGAAGCGCTCCAGCACCGCCAAGACGGCCGCATCAACGAATCCCAGCGGAAGGTCGATGTAGCGTTCGGTAAGCTGGCCGATACGGATGTAGTCCAGCCTCTCGAGCTCGGCCACCTTAATCCGATCAGCCTCGACGTCGGCCAGAAAGGCGAGGAACGCCCTCGGGTCGAGCTTGCTTGATGCGAGCCACTCGAGTTCAACCACAACTGGCGCTGGGACAACGATCGGATCGCGGGCCTCGGCGAGAAGCGCAGCGCAAGCACTGTGGTCCGCATCGCTCCGATCCAAGGCCGCGTAGAGAGGACCCGTATCGCAGATCAGCGCCAAGAACGTGGCTCGAAGCGCATATCACCGGACCTTCGTGCCGTGTCCCTCGTCCCGGACGACTCTCCCACGCCAATGAACGAAAGTGCAGGCTTGGGTCGTGAGGCCATCGACCCTCGGACCAGGTCCAGTGCGGCCCCGGTCGCCAAGTGGTTAACGAAGCGATAGTAAGCGCGGCGGCCACCACGAGTGGTCTCGCCGGACTTCTCAAGGATGCCGTACGTCACAAGCAGCCGCAAATTCGGAAACCACTGACGATGACCCGCCCGCGACTCGAGTTCCTGTAAGACCGAGCTTCCCGCAAACTCTTCGCCGCCGGATCCCGATCGGCTCGCGACAGCAATCGCTGCCTCCAGCACAGTTATCCAATCCGGATGCTCTGCCGCGAGCCTCTGTACCGCTCTCGTCTCGTCAGAACCGACCACCTCTGCATCATAAAGCATCATGTGGATCACGCCACATCACGGCGATGCTGCTCCCCCCGTGGCCAACGCCTTCGGGAGGAGCTACTTACTGACCGTTACCACCGGTAGCGGGATCGAGCTGCCCTGAGCCGCGGCATCCGCATACCAGGCCAAGCCATCGGCTCCCATGTCGCAGGCGCCATCGACAGTCGAACCAATCGGGGTTGAGGTCAGGCTGGTTCGGCATGAGGTCCCTTCGCTGGTCCCCCCGGTGACCTTGGTCGTCGCGAAGGTGACCGTTGGCCCGCTGGTGCCAGGGCCCATATTTTCAAATGTCGCCTGGGCCAGGCAGTGGGGTGGCGTCGTTCCCGTCTCGCATTGCCAGCTCGTGCTGACAATGACAAATCCAGTCCCGGCCCCGCCGGCTTCCGGTGGGGCGTTTCGTGGCGGTGTTGGGAGAGCGGCGGCCGACTGAGTCGAAAGCGGAGTGGGGGTGGGAGAATCGAGCGGCGTGAATGCGGGCGTGGCCCCAGCCGACTGATTCAAAGTCGCCGGTGAGGTGAGAGCCGCCCCCAGCAGAGACCTGGGTCCGTAGCCATGCCCCAGCCAAGCAGCGGCAAGAAGCAGAAACAGGAACGCCATCCCCACGGCAGCCAACGTAACGCGGTGTGTGTTCAACGACACAAGTGAAAGGCAGCGTAACGGCCCCACCCCGCCGCTGTCCCCGACCCCGCCGCGACGAACCTGCGTCATCCAGGGGTCGCCCAGTGGCCCCGGCCCGCTACGTTGGGAGGATGGAACCAACCCGGACCTTGTACGAACTCCTTGGGGGAGCCGAACCGTTCGAACGGTTGGTTCGGTCTTTCTATGAGGGAGTCAAGACCGACCCAGTCCTACGACCCCTTTACCCTGAGCCAGACCTTGGCGGTGCTGAGGACCGCCTGCGGCTCTTCCTGATCCAGTATTGGGGGGGCCCGGATACCTACAGCCAGGAAAGAGGCCACCCGCGTCTGCGCATGCGCCACCTCCCCTTCGCGATCGGGCAGAGGGAGCGAGATGCGTGGATGACACAGATGACCCGCGCATTGGATACTCTGGATCTGGCGCCGGTGGTGCGAGACACCTTCCTCCGCTACTTCGAAGGCGCCTCCTTGGCGATGATGAATCGGGACTAATTTGGCATGGATATGGGTAGAACAGCTTCATGAAATACGTAGCCTTCATTCAGCCGGGCGTGGGGTCCTCGGATGCCCTCATCGATTGGCTGGAGCAACACGAGGTTCGGGTTACACCGCGGGACGTGACCAAGGACGAATCTCACCTTGCGGAGGCGATAGCCTTGGGTGGCGGCCTGATGCCCGTTCTCCGAGCTGATGATCGCACCGTGGTCGGATTCGACCCGGAGGCGCTCGAAGACCTGCTCGTCAACCACGGGTCCACCGTGGGCCTGGTGTTCACCTCTGATCCGTCCGGGCGGGTGATAGTGAAGGATGTCCTGCCTGGAAGCGTGGGCGAGGGGGCCGGGGTTCAAAGTGGCGACGTAATTACCAAATTGGGTGGCTACACCATTTTCTCCGTGGATCAGATCCGCACCGCCCTTGAGCACCCTCGGGCCGCTCGCGTGGCGCTGGAAGTAAAGCGCGGTGAAGAGATCGTCAGGCTGCGGGTTCAGGTCCCATTC
>DASZFH010000031.1:0-6010 GCA_035939985.1 Candidatus Dormiibacterota bacterium | reverse complement strand
CACAGACAACAATCAGCTGCCAAGGGTTGGCGTCCTCCGCCAGAGCCTTGACCTGCTGCCACAGACGCCCGGACCCCTCGCCCCCACCGCAGATCAAGATCGTGAAGGCCGTCTCCTGGAGTCCGAAGAACCGCCGTAATGCAGCCTGCTCACCCGGAGCCGGGGGGCGAAATCTCAGATCGATGGGCAGTCCCAGCAGCTTTATTCGATCAGGTTGGGCACGTCTGGCCAGGCAGGCTTCCCTAGCCTGCTCGGTGGGAACCACGATCAAATCGGAGCGGGGAAAGATCCAGCCTCGATGGATGTCCACCAGGTCGGTGATAACGGTCATCAGGGCCCGGGGGCGACTCCCCTTGCGGATCGCCTGATGGCTGACGTGGTTGAGCAGGGGATGGACCGACAAAACCAGATCCGGGTCATATTCGGTCAGTAATTCAGCCACGACCCTGCGGACCTGGCGTCCCAGCACGGCGCGGATGGCGGCAAAAGTCGCCCGGAAATTGCTCGTGTGATACACCGCTCCCCAGGCGGGGCGCGAACGCTTGATGATGGGGGAGTAGAGCGCCGTCAGCTGCCGAATCAGCGCTGGTCCCTGTTTTATCAGCGGATCGGCGCTGGATATGCAGATGCTCGGGTCGACGGTCAGAAGCGCCTCTTCCAGGGCGGTGGCCGCCGCGCGGTGCCCACCCCCGGTATCCGAGAACAGGATCAGGATTCGCTTAGCCTGCGATTGTGGATTAACCGCGACCACAGGCAGGCCGGTTCGACCGGGGTCTGTCAGTCTCGGCTCGTCCGAGCTTTCGCCCGTTTGTCGATCCAGCGCATGTTGTAAGTGGCCAGAAGCCATGAGACAAGAACCATCGCCAAGATACCGGTCGCCACCCAAAATACGTCGCTCCGGGCCAGGTCAGAGGGCGAAAGGCCGGGAGCCACGGTTTGGTTCTGCTGGATGATGAACGACGCGATGTCCTTCAAATCCTGATCGCTCAACTGCGGATTGGACGGCATGTTGGCGCTGAATCCGTCGGGCTGCCCCGGGCGCCCACTGTGGATCGTGGTTTCAAGGTAGGCGGCATCTAGGGCCGGTCCGGTCACTCCACTCAACTTGGCGATCGGGTTCAGCTTGGCCCCCACGCCGCCTTCGAGGTTGGCCCCGTGACAAGCGACGCAACCGCTCGATTGGAACAACTGGCTACCTTTGGTGGGGTCTCCCGGCAGTGCAGTCCCGGTAGTGGCGCTGCTGGCGGCATTACCTGCATCGGCGAGGGCGGTCACGCCAACCCCCAACAGCAGGAGCGGGATGGTGGCCGCGAATCCGGCCAGGAAAGTTCTGCTTCTCGAACCAAGCTCCATCGGGCGCATGCGCCAAATCATACAGATGGTGGGCCACCCCGCCGCCTGACCCGAGCCGCAGTCTGGGAATAGCACACTTCGCCGTAGGGTTATCTGCAACGTGATTTCAGTTTCGCCGGCTTCCGCCTCCTCCCTGTCCTGCAGCGGGAGGAGATGGCTCGACGGGAGACCGGCGTTCCATGTCTGAAGCGATCTCGGAGCGGGGTTGCGGTCAGGATGGCCCGGCGCAGTTGATCCGGCCGGCGACCCTAAACCGGCTGGCCGTGATTTCTATGCACACCTCACCGACGGCGGTGCTGGGGAGAAGCGCCAACGGAGGTCTCAATGTCTACGTCCGTCAAACCTGCCTGGCACTGAGTCGAAGCGGGATCGCCTGCGACGTCTTCACCCGGGATCTGGCCGGAAGGTCTCGGGTCGAGATCGAGCCCTTCGCTGATTTAGCGCGAGTGATCTATTTGCCGGCCGGCAATCCCAATCTCGACAAGTACGACCTCCTTTCCCAGGTGCCCGAGTTTGCCGATCGAGTGGCAGAGTTCGCGGCGACCGTGGGCGATGGCTACGACCTCATCCATTCTCACTATTGGCTGTCTGGTGCTGCCGCCTGCCGCCTGCGCTCACCCCTGGGCGCATATTGGGCCCACACTGCCCACACGTTGGGGATCGTCAAGAACCGGCATCTGGCTCGCGGAGCTGAACCGGAGCCGCAGATGCGAATCGAGCTCGAAAAAGAGATCACTCGCTCGGCGGATCTCCTCATTGCCAGCACGGAAACTGAAAGGGCGGATCTTATCGACCTTCATGGCGCCCGTCCATCTCAGGTCGAAGTGGTGGCGCCGGGGGTCGATCTCGAAGTCTTTCGCTCCCAATCCAAGCCTGCGGCAAGGGCCATCTTGGGTTTAGGAGATGGTCAGGTGATCCTGTTTGTGGGCCGACTGGAAAGGCTGAAGGGAGTCGACATCGTCCTCCGTGCCTTCGCTGACCAGGCCCGGTCGCGAGAGAACCTCACTCTGGTCGTGGTCGGTGACGATAGCCGAGAGGCAGCAGAGAACGAGAAGAGTCGGCTGATTCGGCTGGCATCGGATCTCGATATTTCGGGCCGGGTGCGCTTCGAAGGTTCCGTCCCGCAAACACAATTGCCTCTCTACTACTCTTCGGCGGATGTTTGCATGATGCCCTCCTACAGCGAATCGTTTGGCCTGGTGGCATTGGAGGCGCAGGCCTGCGGATGCCCGGTGGTGGCGTCGGACGTGGCCGGCTTGGCCAGCGTGGTCCGTCACCGCGTCACCGGCTTCCTGGTTGCCGGCGACGACCCCGCGGACTACTCCGAGCGCCTGGGCGAGGTCCTCTACTCACCTGAGCTGATCTCCGATTTTGGCCGCCGTGCGGCGGCCATGGCAGGTGGGTATACCTGGGAGCGGACGGCCGCTCGAATCCAGAGTTTGCTCGCCCGCCCGATGAGCACAGAAAGGATTATGGATCGGCTGGGGGGCTATTAAGAACGACGGGCCGATCTTGGCGCCCTGTCGTGTGTTGTTAGCGTGTCCAGGTGAGGAATTGGACGGTGTCGGGAAACGTGGTTGGATCCCAAGCGGTTAGGGGAGTCAGCCCGGTCCCATCTGAATTCATCATCCAGATCTGAGAGGTCGTCCCGTCGGAGCTCACGAACGCGATCTGCCTGCCGTCCGGTGAAGGTGCCGAAAGCTCTGGACTCAGATCGTTGCGGGCTGGAAGTCCTGCCCCTGGATCCAACGTTTCGGGGGAATCGCTGAGGGTCACGGTGAAGAGTTTGACCTGGGCCTGGGTTGCTGTCGGAACATGTGCTGAGACCAACATTTCGCTTGATCCGGTCTGCCATCGAGCCGGGCCCAAATCGCCGCTGATGAGTGTTCGGACATTACCGGCCTGGGTCAGGTCTCGAACGCGCAGCTGCTTGTGACCGGAATCGCCCGCTTCATAGGCCAGGCCGCTGCCGTCCGGGGCCCAGGCCAGGGAATCGATCATGGTGCCTTCCTTGCCCAGGCGGTTGCGGGTGAGTGTGTCGACGAAAACCGCCCATATTTCATCTCCGCTCGACGATGATGCCGGCACCACATAGGCGATTTCGCTTCCATTCGGAGCAACAGCCGCCTCCTTGACGTCCGTCGCGAGGAGCTGGGGCTGTGCGACCCCCATCCGCCAGCGGTAGAGAGAACTTCCCTGCCGGTAGACAACGTCGTCGATTGATGTCAACGGCTCCGCCCAATCAGCCTGGAAGGGCAGAGCGGTCACCCCGGGCTGGGTGAGCGACCAACTGAACCATTGACCCGCCGAGTTTTGGCAAATCAGTCCCAAACCGTCCGAACTCCATGAAAATGCGACCGCGCCCACGGGCGCTGCCAGTCTGCTGGCTCCGGTTGGATCGAAGATCCAAACACCCCCTTGACTCGAGTTCCCGGTCTCGATGGCCGAAAAGCTCAGCGCCTGATTCAGGGGTTGGGCCGGGCCAGTCACAAAGCTGGCAGTGGTGGAGATGACCAGTTGATTCCCGTCCACGTCCCGCGCCTGCCGGTCAACCGTCAGCGCGTATGTCGCGTTGGGATCGAGGAGGCCCAGAGGGACGACTGCGATATGGCGCTCGTCTCCTGGATCTTGACGAAACGAGAGGGCGATCGGCAAAGCAGACTCGGTCTCGACCAGCTTGACCTCGGCAGCCAGGACGTGGACGTCCATGGCTCGACTGAAGGTCAGGCTAAGGTCGGTCAGTGGGCTGATGCCGGTCTGTCCGGCCTTGGGAGCGAGATCGATGAGTGCTGGGGCCAACTCAGTCTGAAAGGACCAGTAATGCAACAGGGGCACGGCTCGGCCCTGAGTGTCAGTGAAACCAGGGTCCAGGGTCACCCTGTAGGCTGTGGCGGGCTGGAGTGGCGAGTGCTGGAAGATGAGTGTGTCCCCCTCCCACCGGAAGCTGCCCGCCACCGCGGGCTGGAGATGAAACCGGCTCGTGACCGAGGCGTGATCCACAGCTCGATCGAACGTAATCGCCAGTGGCTGGTTGCTGTGAACCTGCTGGGCGTTGCGGGGCGGAGAAATGGTCACGATCTCAGCTGGCGCTGGGGAACAATTGACCAGGAGCGGGGCTGCCACAAGGGCTACCGCCCCAGCCGCCATCTGGCGGAGTCGGGCGATCAGACCAGGCCTTGGACTCGGCCTCGCATCTCGCCAGCCAGGGCCTCCAGGCGGGAGGAATCGACGAACAGGAGCGAGATCGAAGGGATCTGGTTGATGGCGTCCGCCACTCCGGCGGGAGAGCGCTCGGCCGCCGCAAGAATGTCTTTGACCTTACGAGAGCGGTTTCCCAATGACTCTTCGGCCAGCATCTGGAGGTTATCGATCACCCGTTCCCAGTCTGTGCCGCCGTGAGAATCAGCCGACCGACTTGGGGCCTGGGGCGTAGGAAAGCCAGATCCTCCTGGAATTCCCGGATTCCAAGCGGTTGGCAAGGCTGGGGCCGGACCCGTCGGAGCGGGGGTGGGGGTGGCGCTGACAAACGGGATCGGCTGAGTCTGACCCAGCGGAGATCCAGACCCGTAACTGGGTGGATTGAAGGCGGGAACCGGTGAGAAACCGGGAGCCGCCGCCGGCTCGGGGAATGGGGTCCGAATTTGCTCCGAGGGCGGGGGTGTGGCAAACGAGGGCGCCATGGAGGGTAAGGGAGTTGGAGGCGCAGGGGGGGAGGCCAGTGCTGGTGGCGGGGCGGCCGGGGTGGGGGCCGCCGTGATTGTTGGGCGTTTTGACCCCATGATCTCGGCCACGTTCAACTTGGGATGAACGCCCTCAACGGTCGATTTGACCTCAATCATGGTCTGCGGGTCCTGGCACAGATTGAGAACCGGGTCGAGCTCCAACGATATGTCACGTGACTCGCTGGTGTAGCAACCGACCAAATCGCCATCGGTCAGGATGACCACGCCGGTGACTCCTTGAGCTCTGGCGGTGATGACACAGGTCTGGTTGCGGTCCTTGAGGAAGGAAATCAGGCCCTTAATGTCGACCCAGCCAGCGTACAGCTCGGTGTAGACGGCTTCGGAGATGGTCAGGTCGAAGAGCCCGGCTACCAATTCGCTGCTGAGCGCAACCACATCGAGGACTCCGCTGCCGCGAGTGACGTCGTCGTTGAGGGCCGCCAACGCGTCCTTGCCGCGGGCGACGGTGTGCCCGTCGTCGTAGACACATTCCAACGCGGCTCCTTCTCGAAAGAAGATCAGGCCGCTGGAGTCATCGGTGAGAAGGCGAATATAGCCGGTGTAGCCCTCCTTTTCCAACGTAGAAATCACGCGGGGGAAATCGACGAATGAAGTCTTGAGGGAGTCGTAAATCAGTTGACCGGCCGGGACCGGGAACGGCTCCCGGGCGACCTTGGGTTCTGGTCTGTGTTTCACGCTTTTCTTAGGTTGTGGCGGAGGAACGGATTTTGCCTGATGAGATTTTCCATGACGGACCTCCGAATCAGAGTTAGAGGCGAACTCGATCGCTGGTTCCGGCTCATCCTTTTGAGTTACCGGTTCGGGTTCAGGTGTCGGGGTCGGTTGTACAGGTGGCTGCTCAACAGTGGCGGCGTCAGCCCAACCACCGGGTTCGATCGGCCCGGGCCAACTGCCGTAGCCGGCGTCCCCATTTC
>DASZFH010000030.1:0-1909 GCA_035939985.1 Candidatus Dormiibacterota bacterium | reverse complement strand
ACGATACTTCGATCAGTCCCGCATCTCGGATGAATTCCAGCTCCAGTCGCCCTCCCCCCCCTTCGTTCACGAGTGAGATGCACAGCTCGTCAACAGCCAAGCGGAGATCCTCGATTTCTTCGACATCGAAGCCGGCCCGGGATGCGACGGTGGCGGCCGTTAGACGGGCGAGCACCAGCAAGTCCGCACTGACCGGAATGGACAACGTGACCAGATCGCTCACCAGCCGCCCTCCCTGGAGGTAAACGAGCGGACACCCGTCAACCCTGGACCGCCTCGTCAAGGGTGGAGAAGATTGAGAACAGATCCGTGAGACCGGTGATTTCGAATACTTTGAGCACCCGGGCGTCGGAAACGACGATTCGCATGCTGCATCCCGCCTCGCGGCACCCCTTGAGCGCCCCAACCAACACGCCCAGCGCGGTGGAATCCATGAAGGTCACACCCAGAAGATCGACGACCACGACATCAGGCCTCCGGCCGATGCTCGCCTCCAATTCTCCCCGCAGCGCCGGAGCGGTGGCGATATCGATCTCGCCTGCTGCGCGGACTATCGAGACGCCATCGCGGGTCTCCTCTGATATGTCGAAGGTCTCGTCCACAGTCGCAAGCTTCCTCTTGGGTCCGGCGAACCGGCTCGTCTAGCGGCGTTCGCTCGGACTACACGTGGTCCGGGATCGATGTTGACCCGGAGCACGCCCGCGCCGTCGACCGGAATTCAGAACCTCACCCTACCGGCATGTGAGCAGGGCGTGGATCGGGCAAATTGGCGAGCGAATTGCTCAACATTACAGGACAGCCAGGTCCGCCGCGCTCTGGTTCAAGTCGCAAGGTGGGGTTCTGGATCGGCCGACCCCATTTTGGGAGGACCAAACCACCGCCGGCTCCTTCGACCTCTGCCGAGTGGGTATGGTCAATCGGAACCGTGGGTAGGAGTCTGGATGACCAAGGCACGCCTCGCTGACTATCAGGACAAACGCCATCGGGGCCTGACGCCAGAACCGATTCCCCCGGTCGATACCGGCGACCCTGGAGCGGAGGCCTCACCTGCGGGTGGGAGATCCTTCGTAATCCAGGAGCACCATGCCTCGAGCTTGCATTGGGACTTTCGCCTCGAACGTGACGGGGCCCTGGTGTCGTGGGCGCTTCCGAAAGGACTGCCGTTGAGCCCGGCCGAGAACCACTTGGCTGTCCATGTCGAGGACCATCCCTTGGAGTACGGCTCGTTCAGCGGCACCATCCCCGCCGGCCAGTACGGAGGGGGCGAGGTCTCCATTTGGGACAAAGGATCCTATGAATGCGAGAAATGGACGGAACGGGAGATCAAGGTCGTCCTCCACGGCGATCGTACCGAGGGGCGGTTCGTCCTCTTCCCCACCAAGGGCAAGAATTGGATGATTCACCGAATGGATCAACCGCCCGAGGGGTTCGAGCCGCTGCCTCGGAGCCTCTTGCCGATGCTGGCAGTGTCGGGCCCTCTGCCCACCGAGGAGGACCAGTGGGCCTTCGAATTCAAATGGGATGGAGTCCGGGTCATCGTCTGGGTCGATGGGGGGCGGGCCCGAGCCCTCAGTCGAGGCGGACACGACATCACCGGGACCTTCCCGGAGTTGAGGGACCTGGGTGAGGCCCTTGGTTCGAACCAGGTTCTCCTCGATGGTGAGATCGTCGTGTTCGAGGAGGGCGGTCGCCACTCCTTCTCTCGCCTTCAACACCGCCTGCAAGTGGCTTCGCCGAGGAATGCGGCTCGGGCCGCGCTTCGAGACCCCGCCAGTCTGGTCTTCTTTGATCTTCTCCATTGCAACGGTCGCTCCCTGATCGGATCGTCCTACGACGAACGTCGGAAGGAGCTGGAGCGATTGGCTCTCGCAGGCCCCAGCTGGGCAGTGACCCCTTCCTTCATCGACGA
>DASZFH010000029.1:0-3787 GCA_035939985.1 Candidatus Dormiibacterota bacterium | reverse complement strand
GGTTGGGACCCGGATCGACCAGGATGTCACCGCCAATCAGACGGCCAGGCTGACCTATGTGGACGCCATCTATATGGCCCTGCCGGGTCTTGCTGGATGGGGTGTGGCCATGAACGATCCGCCGGCGCTGAGCTTGCTGAGCGCAAATTTCGACTCGGTCAGGGCCAACCTCTTCAACTCCTCGGCGGGATTATGGTGGAGAGACAGTAGCTGGAAGTTCGGCCATGTTTATTGGGCCAGGGGGAACGGTTGGGCGATCGCCGCCATCGTTGAAATCCTTGCCCATCTTTCCCCCTCCGATCCCAGGCGTGGGTCATTCGTGACCGTCTTGACGCAGATGGCGTCTGCTCTCAGGCCACTGCAGAGGGCGGACGGATTCTGGAATGTTGACCTGACCAACCCCAACGATTTCGGTGGCCCGGAGTCCAGCGGCACCGCCTTTTTCACCTATGCCATCGCCTACGGCATCAACCAGGGACTGCTGGATGCCACCACCTATCTCCCGGTGGTCGAGAGCGCCTGGCATGGGTTGACTACGATCGCTGTTCAGGCAGATGGTTCCCTGGGCTACGTTCAGGGTGTTGGCTCCGGCCCCGGCAACGGGCAACCCGTGGGTCCCTTGAGTACAGCCGCCTATGGAGTGGGGGGATTCTTGCTGGCGGCATCCCAAGTTGCTAAGCTCGCCGGGCTCCCCCAAGTCGGGCCTCCGGGTAGATCGACCGGGGTGACGGCGGTTGCTGACGGGTCTGGCGGGGTGCAAGTCAGCTGGCAGGCTCCGCTGGACGATGGCGGGGCTCAGGTGTCCGCGTATGCCATATATGCCTATTCGCCGACCGGGACCATGATGTTGTTAACTCAGAATCCTGGGCAGATGAACATCCGAGGCCTCAACCGGGCGGCTTGGTACACCTTCACCATCACGGCTTATAACGGCCAGTGGGGTCCCTGGTCCAGTTGGGCCCCGTGGACCTGGGTCACCTAGACCGCCCTCAACTGAGCCGCGTGGTCCGGCGCTCTGGCGGGCGTGGCTTGACCGTTCGGGCGGTCACCCGCTTGTACCAATCTTCAGGCCGGCCGAGTTCTTCCAGGCGGGGAAGCGTTTCGGCGCTCTCCCAAGCGCGATTGAGGATTTTCATGCCGTGCTTTTCGTAAATGGCGCTGGCAAACGCTTCTCCCCTCTCGTACTGTTGCAGCTTCAGATCAAGGCCGGTCACCTTCCAGAACAGGACTTCCAAAGCACCGCGCTTGGCGCTGCGGTCCCGATAGGCGGCCTCAAGCAGGCCCCAGTTGGGCAGGAGTTCCTTACCCACCAGATTCATGACCAGATTGCCATGACCCTCGATCAGGCTCATGGTGGCCTGCATCCGCCGGATCACCGCCCACTGCCGGGGCGCGCCCGAGGCCAGCGATCGCAGTCGGCCCAGCGGATCGCGGGGCCCCTCCCCCATCAGGCTGACCATTTCATTCAAGATGCCGTTGAGGTGGGTTCGAAGCCAGGGGTGGGCTTCAAATTGCCAGGCATGGGTCATCTCGTGCAGGATGATCCACCGCCTCAGTTCTTCCCCTGGAAGCTGGGCCTTGGTCTGCCAGGCCGCGATGTTGGGTTCCACCAGGTAGAGCCCATCGGGAGCCTCCAACGGCTCTTTGCCGAGCAATTGGGGATCGAATTGTCCCAACACCCGATGACTCAGGAAGGCCAAGACTGTGGCGACGTAGCGATTGAGGCCAGCCCGGCCGAGATCGACCAGCCGGTTGTTGGGCAGGCGACCCTGGGCTTCGACCAGCGGCTCGATGGTTTGGCGGAGGATGGTGACATTGAGGTCTGCCCATTCGCGGCGGCCGAGAGCTTGGAACTTAGGCAGGGTGGATCCCTTGGGGAGGGGACCGAGAGTCGCGAGCAGCCGACTTTCAAGATTGTCGGCCAGCCGGTTGTACTGACCGGTCAGGCGCCTGCGCTCGGTGGGCGTCAGTCGATCCCCAGCCCCGATCCGGCGGTGCGCGAGCCGTGATACCTCATCCCAATCGAGAAGTTGGCCCCGTCCCCCGCGAGAACGGGTGGCCTCTTTGACTATGCCCGCCGCCGCTCCAACCACCAGAGCGGTTGCCACCCCTCGTATCGCCCAGCGTCCGGCGGGAGAGTTGAGGCTGGGATTGGACGCGATCCGATCCCTCAGCTTGGCCAGCGATCTCAGGGGCATGTCGACGGAGGCGAGTCTCCTAAACGTCGAGCTGGCTGACGTCCAGTTCTTTGAGGCCTTCGGGGGCCTCAAGACCCGCTTCCTGAAGTTTCTTGAGGAGGAGGAGGATATAGCGGACCCCGGCGAGGTTGACTCCATGCTTGCGAGTCAGGGTTTGGATGGTTTGCAACTTCATCAGATCGCGTTGGGAGTAGCGCCGACGATTGGTGGTCGTGCGCTTGGGCTTGATCATGTTGAGGTGCTCGTACATCATCAGTGTGCGAGGGTGGGTTTCAAGGATCTCGGACGCCACGCTGAGGGTGTAAATCGGCTTGTCGAGATGGATCCCCGCATCTCTGGGTGCGGCGAATGCCGGGGCGGAGACTTCCTCTCTCTTCTTCAATGCTGGCACTCCTAGTGTTGGGTCCCCGGAAAGCGGCCGAGGAAGGACCTCAGGCCGAGATTGTTACTCCGTTATTGTGTCCTTCTGCAAGCATAGCGGGCAAAGGTTTTTTGTAAAGGAACGACGACAAGGTGCCGCTGAGGTCACTTGGCGCCCGATTCACCCACTTGCAGAAATGGGCATCGCTTCGAGTCCGTCCAGTCTCACGCCTTGGGAGAGGGGTCCGGTGCGCTCGGTTGAGGCCCAGGCGAGGTTTGCGGGCTGGCTCCAGGTGTCGGGCTGGGCGTGGGACTGGGCCCACCATTGCTGTGAACGTCCGGAGGGAGCGGCGGTGGGGCTTGGGTTGCGGTCGTACCAGGTAGTAAGTAGATCGTCTGGCCATGCCATCCGGTGGCGGTAGTTAGTCCAGGCGGTTGGGTGAACCACTCGGTACCGGTGTTGAGATGGTCAAGGGCTGCCTGCATGTAAGAGTGCCAGGCTGGGGCTGCAGTGAAGACCGACTCGCCGAAGCTGTTCATTTTCGTATCGTCGGTGTTGCCAAACCAGACCGCTGTGGCAAGCGATGGTGTGTACCCGACCGTCCAGGAATCTTTGTAGTCGTCCGTGGTGCCGGTCTTGACCCCGACTCGATGGTTGCTGAAGGTGAGATATTCCTGATTCAAAGTGGCGCCGAAGGCGTCATTGCGGTTGGCTGGATCCGACATGATCGACTCCATGATCCAGGCCACCTTGGGGTCGATAACCTGTGACCCGGCGCCGGGGTTGGCCTTGAATATCTCCTGCCCCTCAGCGGTCTCCACATGGTCGACCCCGTACGGAGTGTGAAGGACTCCGGCGGCTCCAAGCACCGAGGCGCCGGTCGCCATCGCCAGAGGGGTTTCCTTGTAGGCCCCAAGAGTTATCGCTGGGGAAAAGCACGAGTCCGGCACGTTGGCCGACTCTGGGCATCCAGGGGTACCCCCGTCCGCGGTTGGAGGAGCGCCCATGGTTCGGGCCATCGCAACCACATCCTTGACGCCGTTTGGAAGCGTGGCCTCGACCTTGACCGCGGGGATGTTATAGGAGTTCCCCATGCATCGCTCCAAGGCGCAGATGCCGTGGTAGCCACCATCGAAGTTGGGTGGAGTCCAGGGCGGTTGCCCCGGGACCGTCCAGGTCACCTGGGTGTCGTAGATCGGAGTGTCCATGGTGTACCGGGTGCTCTGGA
>DASZFH010000028.1:0-5886 GCA_035939985.1 Candidatus Dormiibacterota bacterium | reverse complement strand
CCGCCACGAGCAAAGCTCCGCCGCGGGGGCTCTGATAGAATACTCGCGTTCCTTTCTGGTCCCGGCGGCGCTTGTACTGAGCGCGACGACGTCAGGTGGCCATATCCCATAGAGAGGTGTTTTTTGCGGGACTACGAGATTCTTTTTATCGTGCGGCCAGAGCTCGACGACGAGCAGGTTGCAGCGGCGGCCGCGCAGGTGAGCACATTGATCACCAACCTGGGTGGCAAGCCGGCGGTGCCCAATTTATGGGGCAAGCGTCGCTTGGCCTATGAGGTAAAGCACCTGCGCGAGGGCTACTACGTCCTCACCGACTTCGAGCTGGACCCCTCGCGGGTTCCGGAGTTGGAGGGCAGCCTCAAGATTTCCGACACCGTGTTTCGACACCTGGTGGTGCTGAAGGAAAAGGCGACTCCGGCAAAGGCCCCTGTGGTCACGGAGGCCGTGGCTGAGGCCGCAGTCGAGGTCGAACCCGTGGTGAATGTGGCCGCGGAAGCTGCTGTGGAGCCGGACGCAATCGTCGCCCCCGAACCGGTCGAGGCGATCGTTGAGCCGGAACCCGTCGTGGCTGCGGTGGTTTCACCCTCGGAACCAGAAGGCACCCCGGAAGAGGTTGGGAAGGAAGCCTGATGAGCGGCAGTCTCAATCGGGTGATGTTGATCGGGCGCCTGACTCGCGATCCCGAGATGCGTTACACCCCGAGTGGCCAGCCCGTGACCTCCTTCAGTGTGGCCACCAATCGCTATGGCACAGGTACGGAAGGCGAGCGTAAGGAATTCACCGACTACCACAATGTGGTGGCTTGGAACATCGGCAAGCGAACCCTGGCCGAGATCGTCGGCCAGTTTGCCCACAAGGGCTCGCTGGTCTATGTTGAGGGTCGCCTGCAGACCCGATCCTGGGATGGCCAGGACGGACAGAAGCGACGTACAACTGAAGTTATCGCCAACGACGTCCAGTTTCTTGAGCCCAAGGGCGCGAGCCTGAGCGGCGGCGCTGGCGTTCCCGCCGGAGGCAGTCCGGATTTCCCGGGTCCCATCGAAGAGATGGCCCGCGATGTCGACCCCGACGACATTCCCTTTTAGGAGATACCAGACAAAATGGCACCGCCAAGTTCACCACGAGGAGCACCCCGCGGAGGGAGTGGAGAAGGCCGCCCGGGCAAGAGGCCACACCGCAAGGTTTGCGCATTCTGCGTCGAGCGCCTGAATCACGTCGATTACAAGGAAGTTTCGCGACTACGGCGCTATATCTCGGAGCGGGGCAAAATCCTGCCCCGGCGAGTCACAGGAACCTGTGCCAAGCACCAGCGCCCTTTGACGCTCGCTCTCAAGCGCGCCCGTCAGATCGCGCTGCTCCCCTTTACCAACGATCACCACTAGATCTACAGGCCTCCCGCCAGAGAGTCAACAGAAATTTTGGTGTCTAACCAGATTTTCTGATAGACTCTCTGGGCGGGGCTGACCCGCCCCCTACATCAAACGCTCGGGCGGGTTTCACTCCTCGCTCGTCAGGAGACATCGATGATCTTCCAGACCCAACTTCGAGTTCCCGGTCCGACTCCCCTTCCAGATCGAGTGGTTCGCGCCGCCAGCGCACCCATGATCGACCATCGCGGACCTGAGTTTGCTGCCCTCCTCAAGGAGATCACAGAGGGTGCCAAGCGGGTCTTTAAGACAACCAACGATGTTCTCTTTCTGACTGCCTCCGGGTCGGGGGGACTTGAATCGGCCATCTGCAACCTGGTCTCGCCTGGCGACAAGGTGGTGGCCGCCCTCTGCGGAAACTTTGGGGAACGGTTCGCGGCTATGGCCGAGACTTACGGCGCGGACGTAACCAAACTGGCGGTCGAATGGGGCCAGCCGGTCGAGCCGGCAGATCTGGCTGCGGTGCTGGAGGCCAATCCTGGGACAGAGATCGTCCTCTTGACCCATAACGAAACGTCGACCGGATTGACCAACGACATCCCCGCACTGGCACGGGTCGCCCGCGAGGCGGGTGCGCTGGTGGTGGTTGACGGTGTCTCATCGGTCAGCTCGATCGCCGTGGAAACTGATGCCTGGGGCATCGACGTCTTCGTCAGCGGCAGCCAGAAGGGCTGGATGGCACCCCCGGGGGTCTCCATCGTGACCATCAGCGAGCGAGCCTGGGAGCGGGCGGCCAAGTGCACCGCGCCCCGCTTCTACTTCGATTGGGCTGAGGCCCGCAAGCAGGCAAACTCTGGAATGACTCCATTCACGCCAGCCGTTGGCGTCCTTTATGCCCTGCGTGAGGGCCTGCGGATGCTTGAAGAGGAAGGGCTGGAGGCCGCCTACGAGCGCCATGCGCGGCTGGCCGAGGCAACCCAGGCCGGCCTGGTCGCGCTCGGATTCACTCTCTTCGCCGCCGAGGGTCATCGATCCAACACGGTCACCTCGGCGGTCGCTCCCGGCGACCTTGAGGCCGACAAGCTCCGCAAGCTGCTGCGCAACAAGTACGGGGTCGTGCTTGGCGGTGGCCAGGGCAAGATGAAAGGCCGCCTGATCCGGATCGGCCACCTGGGAGCTGTCGCTGACGGCGACATCATCCAAGTTATCTGGGCGATCGAGCAGGGTCTGCAGGACATGGACTTCGCGCCCAGCGATGGTCGGGCTGTCGCGGCGGCCAGCCTGGTGTTCGCAGGGGCAACGCCCGCGTCGGTCTGAGGGGCGCCCCGGAGTTCCCAGGGCGCGGTCCAGCCATTTACATTGGAGATTGGACATCGCCGAGATCTCACGATAGGATGCATGCGATGGGGGTCAAGTTGGGCGTGGTGCTGGCAGGCTGCCTGCTCGCCGCATCCGCTGGTAGTGGATCCTCACTCTCAGCTGCCGCCGCGGTGGCCAGTGGCCCCTGCCAATTCCAAAAGGCCGATCAACCCGTCAACGTGGCCTTTTGCGACACCTTCGACCAGCCCGCCGGGATCGGCAACAGATCTGGCGATCTCAACGGGACCGTCTGGGGAGTCTCTCGACTGCTGGGTTTCGTCAACTACGGGCAGGGCCAGTTCTACGACGCCTCTCCAACCACGATGCAGAAGTGCGGCCAGACTGTCACCGTGCAGCCTCCCAACGACGTGGCCATTTGCAATGGCCAGCTCGTCGAGGCTCAGAACGACCAGCACAGCGTAACCACCATTGCCATGTATCCCAAGCAGCCATTCGACATTGCCGGCCGCACCGGCACCATCAACTTTGACGTTAGCGACGACAGTCATGGCAGTCACCGAGCGTGGCCGGAGTTGTGGTACACCGACCAACCCGTACCCGCGCCACTGACCCACTCTGGGTCCTTACAAGAGGTGCCCCGCAATGGCTTTGGCGTCCGATTTGCGGGTGGATGCCCATCCGGTACTCAGGTTTGCCATGTCAACTGCCCGACGTATGCGGTGGGGGTCCCCGCCATCAGCGTCGACTCGGCGGTTGTAGTCAATAACTACGTCAGTAAAGATTCAGCCGCCGATGCGGCCGCGATCTCGGTCAAGGATGTCGGCTGTGTCAAAGCATCATCCGGTCCGGCGGACATGAACCACTTCGAGGTGCGGGTCGGCCAGAACGAGGTCGACGTTTATGGCACCGACGCGGGTACGACCACTCCGCTTAAGGAACTGGCGGTGATCAGCAACATGAGCCTCACGTTGACCCGAGGTCTGATCTGGCTGGAGGACGTCCACTACAACGGTGACAAGGATGGGCCCGACCAAGGGACCCACACCTTCACCTGGGACAACGTAGGTTTCGATGGGCCAACGCTGCCCCGGGACCTGGCCTTCGACGTCCCGGATCGGCTCACTCCCGTCGGCAGCAATTATCCAGGCTTGTTCAATTTGGGTTGGCCGGTCACTCCGACCGACCCAGCGCCGCTCACCCTTAGCGTGCCCGGGGTGTACAACATTGCCAACGCCCGCGCGGCTTTGCTCACCTTCAATTACTCCACCACCAATCCGGTTCCGGTGACCTACCGGATAAACAGCGGTGCCTGGCAGGACCTCGCCTGGCCCTTCGGAGCCTGTTACGTCCAGAACAATCAGGTCAGTTGTGGCCCCAAGACGGTGGCCGCGCCAGTTCCGCTGACTGACGTTCAGCCCGGCACCAATGTCGTTCAATTTAAGTCCAGCAGCGAGGGAATCGCCGTCGCCAACGTCGATCTGGTGCTGGTTGGCGCGGCTGGAGGAGGGTCCTCCCCAACCCCCAGTCCCATCGCGACCCCTACGCCTACCCCGAGGCCTACCCCGAGCCCAACCCCGACGGTGGGACCCCCCGGCCAACCGACCGGTGTTATCGAGACTCCCAACGGCACCGGCGACCTAACCGTCTCCTGGACGGCTCCCGTGTCGAACGGTGGTGCCCCGATCACCGCCTACGCCGTCTACTTGTTTTCCTATTCGAGCATGCCCAAGGAGTATGTGACTGCCAATTCGGGAACCTTCGAGGCAGCCGGCCTGACCCCTGGCGCCCAGTACGTAGCCGTGGCTATCGCATACAACGGCCAATGGGGCTCGTGGTCGAATTGGTCGGGATGGGCCGCCGCGCCCTAGGTCCGGCCGAAGGCCAGGTGTACTTCAGCTACTGACAGGCCGAAATTCGGCCATCAGGGGTGGCCCTCATGGAGAAGGTCACCTTTCGCCATCCGGGATTCGCCACTCACTCTGGTACCAGCTCCGATTTAGGGCCTTTAGCTGACCTGCGAGGGCTGGGGATTGTCCGAGATCACCACCGGATCGCCAGGCTGAGCCCAGCTGAAGACGGTCGGCATCACCGCCGGCGGGGTGTGCACACAGCCGTGGCTGGAATAGGGGCCGTCTTCCGAGCCCGGTCCATACGTCGCGGGTGCCTGCCAGGGTGCGTCGTGGATGAAGATGCCGTCGTCGCTGATCTTCATCGCCCAGTTGGCCCAGAGCGGGTTGTAAAAGCGCCAATCGCCGGGCGGCCAGGGCGAAATGAACTGGTAGGGCGCCTGCTTGAAAATGATGTGATAGGTCCCGGGCTCAGTCCGCATGAACTCCATCCCGGTCGTGACCGGGGTCGAGATGTGAAGGCACCCGTCCTGATAGGCATCCAGGTGCTGGGTGGTGAGATTGACCGTGATCAGGCGGCCGCTCATCCCGGGCAGGCAGAGCAGCGGAGTCGGTTTGTCGATGATGACGGGGGTCAAAGCGAGCGCGTCACTTTGAGCGCTGATGGCCTTGTCGAGACTGTCCTTGACCCGACCCGCGGCGTCGCTGATCTCCGAGGTTGGCATTTGGACGAGATTGGCATAGGCCGTCAGCGAATCGCGCGCCTCACCGATATCGATCCCCATCGCCATCGAGCGATCCACCATCTGCTGGAGTTGGGCAGCCGAGGAGGCGAGGTCAGTGGCCGGTTTGCGCAGGTTGGCCGCCTCCAGCGCCTGGGCCTGAATGGCCGTCGTCAGGTCGATCAAGCCCCGCAAGGTGGTGTT
The DNA here is from genome assembly GCA_035939985.1 of Candidatus Dormiibacterota bacterium. Classification (GTDB taxonomy): domain Bacteria; phylum Chloroflexota; class Dormibacteria; order Dormibacterales; family Dormibacteraceae; genus DASZFH01. Next base: position 426 of record DASZFH010000028.1, on the reverse strand, counting down.
GTGGGCGATCGCGGCCGCATAAATGGCTTGGGTGGGGGCGGGTAGGCTCGGGTCCGCCGCGACCAGTTGAGTGAGCGCCCCGCTTGCCGCCAGCCGCTCCCGGTCACGAGCCCGTAGCTCGACCTGGCGAACATCGGCACTCAGCTGATCAAGCTGGGACTGGGCCCTGCCCAGAGGTGCGGGCACCGCGGCCAGGGACAGCGGGCCACCCCGCTGCAGGTCGATGGTTACCAAGCGGCTGCGCAGGGCGGCGACCACAGCCGGGTCCACGCCTTCAGCGGCGAGGCGGTCAAGGGCCGTTCTCGCCGCGCTCACACCGGACCGGAAGCTCCGATTGCCTTCGTAGCTCCACGCCGCTCCGGCGGAAATCAGAACCACAAGGGCGGCGATCGCTGCCGTCAGGCGCTGGACTCGAAGTCCTCGACC
>DASZFH010000027.1:0-2007 GCA_035939985.1 Candidatus Dormiibacterota bacterium | reverse complement strand
ATGGGCACATCGAAGAACCCCAGCACGCCGACCACTGCGCTGAGCCGAGCAGCCTGTCGGGGGGAGATTGCCATCCGGCGAACCATCAGATAGGCCCCGTATGTCAGCCAGAGGACCAGGGTGGCGGTGAGGCGAGGGTCCCAGGTCCAGTAGGTGCCCCAGATTGGCTTTGCCCACAGCGACCCGACCACCAGGACCAGAGTGGTGAAGACCAGTCCAACCTGGGCTCCCGTGCGAGCCAGACGGTCGGCGATCAGGGCTCGACCGGGGTTGAAAAATCGCGACCCCGGCGCCCTGGTATCCGCAATCAGGTAGAACCCTCCGGCGAGCAAAACCAGAGCGAATGACGCATAGGCGCCGGCAACGGCACCGAGATGGACGTAGAAGATGCGCTGGACGTCACCTTGGACCGAGTCGGTGGGCGCGTAGAAAAAGATCATGTAGGCGGCGGCCACCAGGGACAGGGCGCTCAGCAGCCCCAGCGCAAATCCGAGATCCACCGATCGGCGGCGATCAATCATCGAGGACAAACCTAGCCGTTAGGGCCGCGGCGACCGTAAAGAGGATGTCGAAATCGAGGAGCAGGGCCAGCGGCGTCCAGGAGAAGGTGCCCCCACCCCCCATGGCAACTTGAACCGCCCGGCCTCCCGCCACGACCAGGGGAATCCAGAGAGGGAACGCCAGGATCGGTAAGAGCAATTCTCGCGATCGGATTTGAGCGGCCAGGGCTGAGAAGAGGGTTCCGACCATGGCCATGCCCAGGTTGGCAAGGAAGAGGGCGGCGATGAGGCTGCCGGACCCGACAGGCACCTGAAAGAAAAAGGCCAGGCCGGCGACCACGACCACCTCGCAGACAGAGAGCATGATCACTGCAACGGCGGCCTTGCCGGCCAGAATGCCCAAACGAGAAGCGGGCGTCAGTAGCATCGACTCCAGCGATGCTTGGTCGCGTTCATTCCCGAAGCTGCGACCGACCGTGACCAAACCCGCGAATGCGGCCACCAGCCAGAGCAGACCGGGGGCAATCTGGGGCGTGTCGGTGGGCGTGATGTCGAAGGCGAAGTTGGCGATCAGGAGGCCGAGGAGGGCGAACTGGGCGAGGCTGAAGATAAGTTCGCCAGCCCGCCATTCCGAGCGCAGATCCTTGATGGCGACCGCGCACGCGACTCGCATGGAGGCCTTCACCCTGACACCGCGGGAGTGTGGTCCCTCTCTTGACCGACGGCAATCATCCCTTGGTCCAGTTGAATCTGGCGACCGCACAAGCTGTCCGCCAACCCCTGGTCGTGGGTGGCCATCACAACCGTCCGGCCCTCCATCAAGGTTCCCAGCAGGTCACGGCCTTCGGCGTCGAGACTGGCGTCTGGCTCATCCAGGATCCAGAGCTCAGGATTGTGAAGGAGGCTGCGGGCTAGAGCCAACCGTTGCTGCATACCCTTGGACAGCTCGGCGACTGGGCTATCAGCCTTGCGGCTGAGCCCGACCTCGGCCAGGGCTGCCGAAGTCCTGGCTCCGCGCTTCAAACCGTGCAGATCGTTGAAGAACTCGAGGTTCTCGAGGGCGGTCAACCAGGGATAGAGGCCGCTCTGGTGGGGGACGTAGCCCATCCGGGCCCGAATCGCGCCTCGATCTTGGCCAACGTCGAATCCCAAGACTTCCAGAGAACCGTCTGTCGGACGGCTGGCGGTGGCAAGGAGCCGGAGGAGGGTGGTCTTCCCGGCGCCATTGGGACCCAACACCGCCATCCGCTCTCCCGCCTCAACCTCCAGATTGAGCGGCCCCAACGCAAGGCTCCGTCCGAAGCGCTGAATCAGTCCGGTCGCCTTAACGGCCACGCTCACCGATCTCGAGGCTTGTGATGCCGGATCAGGGGTAGCAGGGCGTAAAGAGCACCACCACCAAGAAACAGCGAGGCAAGGGCCAGAGTGATGTTCACCGGCGGGTTAGCTCCTGTTCCGATCGCCGCAGCCGCCATCCGGCAACCGCCAACAGCGTCAGCCCTCCAAT
>DASZFH010000026.1:0-5104 GCA_035939985.1 Candidatus Dormiibacterota bacterium | reverse complement strand
ACTCGCGCTGCACCTCGCGCAGAATCTCGCGCAGTTCGGGCTTGAGCCCCAAAATCTCTGCGGCAGTGTCGAACTGGGTCTGAGCCGTCCGCCAGGGGTCCGACTCGTCCAGATCCGAAGGGCCAATACGCGGAGTCGATCTGGTCACGTTCTTGAGTATGTCTCAGGCGCCGGCTAGGGCGGTGTCGATGCGACGTTCGCTGCGCCGCCTCTCCAAGTCATCGCCGGGGCCCATGTCGACAAATGCCCCGAAAGCAGCCAACCGTGGATGTACCTCCTGGACTCGCTGAAACATCTCCTGGGCAACCCATCGGTAGTCGGGGTGTCCTTGAGGAGTGGTTCTCAATTCACAAAGGTGGTAGATCTCGCGTAGGTTGACCCGCATATACCAGCGGACTCGGAAGCCGATGGGAAGCACGTACTGAGCCAAGGCGCCACCGACCTCGGAGACCAGCTGGGCATGGGTCTCGGCGGCCGCCTGGACCGCTTCCTCCACCCGTGCTCCCAGGCCCCACTCCACGAGCAAGGGGGGCAAATCGAATCCAAGGTCTGTGCCAAGGAGCTGGCGATCCTGAGTGAGCATGCGGTGGCGATGAAGGTCACGATAGGCAGCGAAATTCGCCACCACCTCGAACGTGTAGGTCGAATGCTCGAATGCTCGTGGAGCTCGCTGACGCCGGTTGGCCCGACCGGCCATCGCGGCCTGCAAAACCGCATCCGAATCGACGTCGGTCAAATCCCCGAGGGAGCCCTCGGAGGTTCCGAAGAGTGCCGCGGCGACAACCTTGGCTTCGGCGTGAGGATCAAAATCGATCAGCCGAACGGACGGCGGCGACAGCTGAGCTGACCCCGGGCGGGCCAGCCGCCGCAGTCGCTCCCGCGACTCCACCAAACGACCTATTGCCGGCTCGCCATACTTCGGATCCAGCGCCCTACGGACGAACGAAGCCATCACAAGCGATAGCTGCGTGTGAATCGCTCGAGCCAGACGTTGCGTTTCAGGAAATTCGTTCGCGGCCAGCTTGATGATCAGGTACTCGAAAGCCCGACCGTTGCCATAGAGGCCCAGATTGGTCAGCGTGCCGGCGGGGAGAAGACCGCGCAAGAGGTCCAGGGCCTTGGCCTTGGTGGCCGCCTTCCAGGCGCGCTCGCTTTCTCCATCCTCGATCGGATAGGTTTCCCGCACCCTCGCGATCAATGGGTCAATCAGCTCGCTGTAGGTTTCGAAGAGACGATCGGCCGAACCCTCGTAGGCTGGCACCGCGAGTTCGGGACCGCGGTGATACATGAACCGTCCATCCCGTCCCGGCCGGTCAAACCTCACGTAGCGCGTCGACTTCTCCAGCGGGGAGATTCCGATCCGAGAGTCCTCCAGGGCTTTGGCGGCCAGGATGGAAACCTGTTCGACCGCGAGATGAGCTCCCGCAAGCTCAGCCACCGAATCATCTCCGAACCCGACCAGAACGCGATCATAGAACTCCTCGGCCGCCTGACGAGCCACCAGCCCATCCCCCCCGGAGCTGACGGGGAGGTTGTGGAACCCCAGCTCAGGCTGGTTGAGAAACTCGTCCAATAACACTCTGCGCAGGCTCTTCTCAGTCCGGGAGTAGCGGCTGAACAGGGCTCCCTTGACCACCTCCGGCAAGTTGGTCAGAGCAAAGACCGGCTGGTCCATGTTGGTGAAATAGGGATTGAGCAGGGCGGCTTCATCGGGCGTGAATTCTGGATTGGCCTCGACCCGCATCGCGGCAATTTTAGGGCTCTATGGTTAATTCGCGGAGGGCCCTAACTGGAAGGCCGTTGAAAAGGGTGGCGCGGCCGAATTCCCCTGGAGCGATACGATTTACAGCCACATGCCTCCCCCCTCACTTTGCTTTGTCGAGTTGCACCCGTGACTCAGCGCCGATATGTCGTGATCGGAAACGGCGTGGCCGGCCAAACCTGTGCCGAAGAGCTTCGCAAGGTCGACCCGGACTCCTCGATCGTGATGATCGCAGGTGAGCGTCACCCGCTTTACAACCGCGTCGCACTGCCCCGCTACCTTGCCGGCAAGATGAAGGAAGAGAAGGTCCTGATGAGGTCGGTCGAGGATTACAACCGGCAAAAGTTGGAGATCTTCTTCGAAACCCTCGTAACAGGAATCGATGTTGCGAATCGTAAGGTTCACACCAACCGCGGTCAGGAGTTCGCCTACGACGCACTACTGGTCGCGACCGGCGGGCGGCCCAAGCCGCCACCCTGGCCTGGGGCGGACCTGGTGCGTCATACCCATGCCTTTCAGACCCTCGATGACACCAACGCCATCATCGAGCGGGCGGTCGAATCCAAGCGCATTCTGGTGATGGGCGGGAGCTTCATCAGCTACGAGCTGGCAGAGGGTTTGACTCACCGGGCCAAAGATGTGACCTGGATCATGCGCGGGCCTTGGTTTCTGCGCTACGTCCTCGACGAGGAAGGCGGGGCCCTCTGCCGGCATCTGGGAGAAAAGGCCGGCGTCCGATTCCTCTGCAGCGACGAGGTGACCCAGTTCAGTGCGAGCGACGGCGGCTATCTGGCTGAGACTCAGAGCGGTCAAACAGTCGAGTTCGACACCCTTCTTTACGGGGTTGGCCTCGATTACTATCTCGAGCCGGTTTTGGGGACCGGAATCGAGGTCAAGGGCGGAATCCTGACCGACTCGAAGCTCCAGACCAATATCCCCGACATCTACGCCGCCGGTGACATAGCTGTCTTCCAGGACCTCATGATCGGCCGACACAACCAGATGGGAACGTGGGACAACGCGATCGGACACGGGCTGGTGGCCGCTCACAACATGGCTGGGGCGCGGGAGGATTACTTCGACGTCCCCACCTACACAACAACCATGTTTGGCTCCACCCTGGCAGCGATGGGAATCACTCCCGACGTGATGCCCAATTTGGAGTCGGTCCGTGATTACTCAATCGAGGGCGGGTATTACCGCAAGCTTTTCTTTCTCGACGATCGGCTGGTCGGCGCGATCATGATCGGGCCTCCAAAAGGTCGCAAAAAGCTGATCGAGATCATGCGTTCCCGCGAGCGGATCGAGCGACCTCGTGAGGAGCTACTCGACCCCACCAATCTGTAGTTGGACGGATGTGACAGTTGGTTTCGACCCTGGAGGACCCCTTGCCAGTGTTCAACGGGAGGGCGCCTAGCCGGGTACTCTTGGTGAAGTAGATGGCAAGGCGCGGCCCGTTCGAACCATGGGAAGGCTCCTTCGAGCCCAACTTTGGAGAGATTCGGATCCCCCGCCCGCCTCGTCGCTTCTGGGTCGGGCTGGGAGTGATCGCGTCCGTGATCGCGCTCCTCCTGATCGCCCGCCCCATCATCGATTTCCTTGCCAATCTGACCTGGTACCAGGCGCTTGGCCTGGCCCCCGTTTTCACCACTCGCGTTGAAATGCAGTGGGGCCTGTTCTTTGCCGGACTCCTGATCGCCATGGCTTATTTCGTAGTCAACATCTGGATCGCCCTCAAGCTGAGGTCGGGGCCAGCCCTGCGAGCGCTCGGCATCAAAGGCCGGTCACGATTTCGGACCGTCGCGGGCGCCGTCAGCCTGGGGGTGGCGCTGGTCCTGGCCGTGCTGCTCGGGGCTGCATTGGGCAGTTCCTGGGAACAGTTCGCGCTCTACATCCATCAGACACCGAGCGGATCCCCCGACCCCATCTTGGGCATGAACGTCTCGTTCTACATCCTGGCGCTCCCAATGCTGGAAGCAGCCACGGCATGGCTCTTGGGATTGACATTCCTGACCGCGCTCTTGGTAGCGATCCTCTACGTCTGGAAGGGTGAAACGTTCGATCTCCGGCTCTCGCCCCGCAGCCTAGGCCACCTGTCGGCGACCGTTGGCCCGCTGGGGCTGACGCTGGCGGCGCAAACCTGGTTGGGTCGCTATGACCTCCTCTCCGCCCACAATGGATTTGTTTGGGGAGCGGGATACACCGACGTCCACATCCGAATGGGCCTGATGACCTTCGCCACCGTAGTCCTGGTGCTGTCGGCGACCGGACTCATCGCCAATTACTGGGTTCGCCGACTATGGCTCCCCATCCTGGCGGTTGGCGTATGGATCATCATGGGAATCGTTGGAGCCGCGGTCCCCTCCCTGGTTCAGAAGTGGGTCGTGGCACCCAGCGAGCAGGGCCAGGAGAAAACCTTTATCAACTACCAGATCGCCGGCACTCGGCAGGCTTTTGATCTCAACAAGGTTACGGTTCAAAACTACCCGTACCAGCAACAACTTACCGCCGACCAAGTGACCGCCGACCAGGCCACAATCGACAACCTCCGTCTCTGGGACGACCGCCCGCTGACCGACACCTACAACCAGCTGCAGTCGATCAGGACGTACTACACCTTCAACCAGATCAACCTCGACCGCTACACGATCAATGGTAAGTACCAGCAGTTGGAGATAAGCGCACGCGAGCTTGACACCACCAAGCTCCCGGCCGCGCCGACCTGGCAGAGCCAGCACCTTATCTACACGCATGGTTACGGCGTCGCCGCCAGCCCGGTGAGCGCGGTCGTGGGCCAGGGAGAGCCGGACTATGTGTCCTCGGACATCCCGCCCACCGGACCGCTGACCGTGACCCAGCCGGCGCTCTACTTTGGCCAGAAATCCGACAACTACGTGCTGGCACCATCACGAACCCCCGAGTTTGATTACCCTCAGGGAAGCAACGACCAGTACACCTCCTACAAGGGCACTCACGGCGTCCCCATGACGGACGGCAACAAACTACTCTGGTCGCTGGAACTCAACGACTTGAACCTCCTGATCTCCTCTGAGATCCAACCCAAGACCGAGCTTCTCTTCCGGCGCGACGTTCAGGATCGGATCTCCGAGGTGGCTCCCTTCCTGACCCTGGACCAGAGCCCATACATGGTTGTGTCGGATGGCAAGCTGTACTGGGTACAGGATGCGTACACGACCGCGAGCAGTTACCCGTACTCGCAGCAGGAGCAGTTGGGCCCCAACGGAACCGTGAATTACATTCGTAACTCGGTCAAGATCGTCATGGACGCCTATGAAGGCAGCATGAGCTTCTACGTGTCGGATCCCACCGATCCCATCATCA
>DASZFH010000025.1:0-3000 GCA_035939985.1 Candidatus Dormiibacterota bacterium | reverse complement strand
GCTCCAACTCATAGATGTCCTTGTCCACCGGCGGTGGTGGCTCGATCTTGTTCTGAATCCCGTCCAGGCCAGCCATCAGCAGTGCGGGCATGGCCAGGTAGGGGTTGCAGGAGGGGTCGGGCGATCGGAACTCGATCCGCTTTGCCTTGGGGTTGTTGGAGTACATCGGGATGCGGACACAGGCCGAGCGGTTCCGCTTCGAGTAGACCAGGTTGATCGGCGCCTCGTATCCGGGCACCAGTCGGCGGTAGGAGTTGGTGGTCGGCGCTGCGAAGGCCAGGAGGGAGGCCGCGTGCTTGAGCAGTCCACCGATGTACCAGCGCGAGAGATCGCTGAGCCCGGCGTAACCGGCCTCGTCGAACATCAGGGTCTTGCCGTCCTTCCACAAGCTCTGGTGGACGTGCATGCCGGAGCCGTTGTCCTGAAACAGCGGTTTGGGCATGAAGGTGGCGACGTAACCGGCCTGTGCGCACATGTTCTTGATCACGTACTTGTAGATCTGCATGTTGTCGGCCATCTTGACCAGGGTGTCGAAGCGCATGTCGATCTCTGCCTGGCCGGCGGTACCGACTTCGTGGTGCTGAACCTCGATGTCCACACCTGCCTCAATCAGCTTGAGCATGATCTCCGAGCGGAGGTCCTGAAACTTGTCCACGGGGGGTACGGGGAAGTAACCCTCTTTGTGGCGCGGCCGGAAGGCCAGGTTCGGGGTTCCGTTCTGGCCCGAATTCCAGATGCCCTCCTCCGAATCGATGAAGTAGTAGCCGCTGTGGGCGTTCTGATCGAACTGGAGGCTGTTGAAGATGTAGAACTCCGCCTCGGGGCCCCAGTAGGAGACATCGGCGATGCCGGTTGAAACCAGGTACTTCTCAGCTCGCTTGGCGACCTGACGAGGGTCCCGGCTGTAGCCCTCACGGGTGATCGGGTCGATCACGTCGCAGATCAGGAACATGGTTGGGACTTTGAGGACCGGGTCAATGGTTGCCGAGTCCGGGTCGGGGATCAGGAGCATGTCGCTTTCGTTGATGGCCTGGAAGCCGCGGATGCTGGACCCATCGAAGCCCAGTCCCTCGGTGAACATGCTCTCCTCGAAGCCGCTCAACGGAAGGCTGAAATGCTGCCAGGTCCCCGGGAGGTCGATGAAACGAACGTCAACGATCTTGACACCGGCTTCTTTGGCCCGGGCGAGTACTTCGCGGGGCGATGTGCCTGCTTGAGTGGAAATGGCCATATAGCCTCCTCGTGAAACGGTTGAGATACGCGATCCGCTGTTGACCCCACCAGGGGAGTACGGGTGGCCCCATTGGGGGGTGCCCCTCAGCCGAGTAAGCCTACGGGGCTGGTTGTAGGAGCGGGCACGTATGAATCAACTGAATAGCCCTGCCGCTTACTTGTAACGATAACCCTAGAAACGCTGCTGGCCGTGGTTGGAGCGCACCAATCACGGCCAGCAATTCAGCTAAATCAGCCTATGCACGACAGTCAGACAGCTGCTTTCTCCAGGGTGTTCTTGACCCAGCTCCGAACTCCGGCCGGGCCGGGGTAGCCGACCATTCGATCTAGCAACTGGCCGCCCTTGAAGATGCCCAGGGTGGGGATGCTTCGGACTTGGTAGCGCATGGCGATGCCTGGGCTGGAGTCAACATCGAGCTTGCCGACCACGACCTGATCGCCGAGCTCGGTCGCGATCTGCTCTACCAGCGGACCCACTGCTCGGCACGGGCCACACCAGTCGGCGTAGAAGTCGACCAGCACGGGCTTGTCCGCGCCCAACACTTCAGTGTCGAAAGCGCCTTCGGTGAATTTAGTCAATGTACTCATGGCAAGGGAAACCATACTCGACATGCCCTATATTCCGCGTCCGGCCACAATAGCGGACGTGGAAGCCGTTGACGCCGTGCCGCAGGGCGCGGCTCGATCTATCCCCAGGCAGGCAGCCCAGAGGCTGTTCGAGGCCTCCCCGGCTCTGATCAGTTGGGCGATCGTGCTCACTCCGGTTGCCGTGGCTATCATCTTCGGCTGGGCGGGAGCGTTCGCCGTGGCGATTGGAGTTCTGGTTTTCGACGCCTATTGGCTCTTTCAGTGCCTGCGCCTGATCGTGGGTATCGTCCGCACCTTCAGGCGGATGCGGGTGGCGGCGGCAACCGACTGGCTGGGCCTCTGCCGGGAGGACCTGCCCGCCACGGACCTACATCCCCTGGACCTGCTCCACCTCTGCATCATCCCCACCTACACCGAGCCTTACCATGTCCTTGAGGCGACCGTGCAGGCGATTGTGGATGCCGAGTACCCTCACGATCGCAAACTGGTGGGGATCATCACCAGGGAGACAGATAAAGCGGGTTGGTCAAATGTCGATCTGCTCCGGGAACGCTTCGGCAAGCAGCTGGGCGGCTTCTACCACATCAAGGACCCGCTCGAACCGGGCGCGTTGCCTGGCAAGTCGGCGGCGATGAATTGGGGTGGGAGGTGGATGGCCAAAGTCCTGAGCGAGGAGGGCTACGACCTCCGCCAGGTCCTTTGCACCGATCTCGACTCGGATTACCGGATCCACCCCCACTACTTCGCCTGGCTGAGTTGGAATCACGTCCGCGAGCCGCTGCGTGATTCAGTCATCTGGCAACCTATCCCGCTCTTCCATAACAACATCTGGCAGGTGCCAACCGCCATCCGGGTGATGTCCGGCAGCATCGGGCAGTGGCAGATGTTCCTCCACTCCCACCCCAAGCGGCTGGTGGCCTTCTCCAGTTACACCTGCACCCTCCAGTTCGCCGAGGATGTCGGATTCTGGGACAAGGACGTCATCCCCGAGGATTCCCGTTTCTACTGGAAGGCGTTCTTTCACTTCGGAGAGAAATTCGCCGTTCGCTCGGTTCCCCTGCCCATCTATGGAGACTCGCCCAAGGCCAAGGACTACGCCGCTTCCCACGCCAGCCAGTACAACCAGATCAAGCGCTGGGCGTGGGGTATCACCGACATGTCGTACGTCATGGCCCGCTT
>DASZFH010000024.1:0-3013 GCA_035939985.1 Candidatus Dormiibacterota bacterium | reverse complement strand
CGCCGACCAAGACCATCCGGCATCGAGATTCAGGTCACCCCGCTGGCAACCCCACGAGTCGGCGGCCGAATGGGTCGGGGGGGATGGCGACCACTCGATGTTCGTCCTCCCAGACCAGCCGCCAGCCCTCCTCGTGGACCTTGCGGTGGTGGCGGCGGCATAGAAGGACTAGGTTGCTCAGTTTGGTCTCACCGCCGTCCGCCCAGTGCCGGACGTGATGGCTGTCGGTCCAGTTGGCGGGGCGATCACAGCCGGGGAACCGGCAGCCCTTGTCCCGAGCCACCAGCGCTTTGCGCAGCCGGGTGGGCACGACTCGCTTGGCTCGACCAACATCCAACGGCTGGCTGTCACCGTCCAGGACGACCAAGGTCACCGAGGCGTCGCAAGCTATCCGGCGAACCGTCTCACTCGGGACAGGGACGCCGTCAACGAGATCTCCGCCCGGGTTACCAGGAACACCGGCCAGGGCCTCGCGGGTGGTGGTGATGGTCAGATGGGGCCTTTCCCCACCGACCTCGGGAAGCTTGCCGGAGTCCAAACCTCGGCGGGCCAGTTCGACCAGAGCGTCGGCCCGGCGCTGGCTGGGGTTTCGCTTTTCGTCCGGTAGCGGGGGGTTGAGTGCGTTGAGCGCCGTTCGCAATACTGCTCCACCTTCCGCGTCGAGCATGCCCTCCAGAAACACGTCCCCATCTGAAGATTCGCTCAGGTTCAGGTAGCGGCTATCGAAGCGACGGTTGGCGTCGGCCAGCGACCCATCGGGGTCGGCGCAGTGGCGCAGGTGCCGAGTGACCATCGAGAACTGCTTGGGATCCAGACGATGAGCCGCTTTCACCAGAACTGGCTCAACCTCCCGAACGGCTTCGACCCCGATCTGGCCGGCGGTGCGGGTGATGTGGGCCGCGTGTTGGTAGCCAATCGATCCAGTCGATAGGGCTTGATCGGTTTCGGGAAGGTCGCCCAGCACCCGGGCCATGCCGACTCGCTCGGCGGCGGAGTTGGGGGACAGGTGACAGTGCCAGCGCAGCCAGGACACCGATGAGTTGGAACCCTCGACGGCGTAGGCGTCCGATTTGTCGAAGCGGCGAAGAGCGTGGGCGAAGGTAGCTTCGAGCCGGTCTTGCAGGCGCCGGAGGTCGATCAACTCTTCGCCCAGAGCCGCGGGACTAAGGCTGGACAGCCGCTTGTTGGCAGCATCAAGGGCATCGTGGAGAGGGCTGACTACTGTGCCGGTCAAGGCGGAACGCATGTTCGTAGTTTAATGGATTCTGATCTCAGTGGGAAGCTGTAGGGGTGTTAATTGTGGCCCGATTGATTGAGCGAGTAGCCGATCAAAGGTCGCACTTTCACGGACTTGCTTTAAAGAAAGACTGTCCCGTCGGCCCAGGACTTTGGTCGAGCAATGCCGTGAGCGCCGCAACCAGGCGGCCGAAGGTTGATGGGTCGCCTCGGGGGAACTGGCGGTTGGTAGTGTAAATGAGGGTTGGCACCCTCTCCCCCGCGCCGAGAGCGGCAGCCTCCAACCTGCGGAAATCGGCCACGTTCTCCGTCACGATCCCCCACCCACCGGCGACCGCCTCGACCCAGACATCCTCGTCCGGAGCCCCTTCAAGTGCCCGATGGGACGGCTCGTGCAGAGATGCAACGTCGTGGCCCGCAGCCCGCAACCGCTCAGCCAGCCGAGAGGGGAACATCTCGTCCAGCAACAGCCTCACCCGAGAATGGTTCGCTCGCGCTCCAGCGTCTGCTCCAGCTGGTCAGACTCCTGTTCGACCATGGCGATGAAGCCGTCGACTTCCGCCGGGTACTGGGCGTAGTAGCGAATCGCGACCCGAACCTTACTTGCGGCCACCCCCATACGTTCGCCCAAGGCATTAATGAGAGCGTCCCCACGTTCGGGGGAGCTTCTGGCGGTAGAGATCACTTCCCACACATCGGGTCCGCCCACCACCACCGCCCGGCGCCCTGCCGGGCCTTCTCGGAATGCGATTCCGGGGTTGGAGTCGAGCCGCATCCCCTCGTCGATATAGCGCTGCGCCAACTGGACAATCGGCACGCCACCCCGGGCGCTCTGGGAGCGGAGGGCTTGGAGGGTGGCGCTTTCGATCCGAATCGGCTGACTACGCATGTAGTGCATTGTAGCGCCGCTTGCGCTTGGGTGATGTCTGTCGAAGCAAAAGAACAAGGAGCCCGTGTGGGAAATCCGACTGCCGCATGCCCACACAGACTCCTAGGTGCGGAGACGTCGCACCTTGAGCGGGCGGACTTCCGCGATTCGGTCGAAGTCGCCGTCGACATGAACCACGCCCAGTCCGTGATGAAGGGCCGTCTCGGCGATCAAGAGATCGGGGATCGGGGTGCGATGCCACATCCCATGGTGGTGAGCGAGGTCTAGCTGCAGCTGAAGAGCCCGGTCGAGGAGATCGGGAGGTGCAGGAGCGAGATCGAAGTTAGCGTGGAGATCCGCCTTGAGCGCGTCATAGTCGTGCGCCGACCGAGCAGAGTAGAGCTGTTCGAGCTCGCCGACCGCGCAGACAAAGAGGGTTCCGGCCAGTTCTTCAAGCTGAGGGCCGACCACAGGATGATCCGCGCGGGCGGCAGCGCTCTTGTCTAACACCCAGCCGCTCAACCCCACATCTCTCCGGAGGTGAGCACGCTGGCATCGATTCGGGATCCGAGTTGGGCTAGGTAGATGCGTTGCCTTGCGGTTCGGTCGGCCTGGGCGGTGGAGGCGGTGTTGGCCAGCCTTCGCAGGGCCTCATCGACCGTGGCGCGGGCCGTCTTGGCTCCAATCGCCCGCTTAGCCCTCATGAGTAGATCCTGGTCAACCTCAATCGTGGTTCGTTTGATCATGCATGCATAGTATCAGCAATATATGCATGTATGACCAGCATGCCGCTCGGGTGGTCGGCACCCCCTGACGGTGATCGGCTGGCCAGTGATCAAGCTGGTGAGCTTCGGATGTGGAGGTCCCCGCCAGCCTCAAACTTGCCGGCGGGGGAGCCCGGAAATCACC
>DASZFH010000023.1:0-6335 GCA_035939985.1 Candidatus Dormiibacterota bacterium | reverse complement strand
TAGAGGCGTGGAGGGCGAGATAGCGGATCGCGACCCACAGCCAGAAAACTCCGGCCGCAATCAACATTTCCCAATAAATCGAACGCCGGCTGATCAAATGCTCGACCAGCAGCGCGATCCCGAGGAGGGCGTAGAACTCCTTCTCAAGTGCCGCGAGGAGAACCAAGGTCGAGGCGGCTCCCCGGTGGCCTCGTACGTCAGCCAGAACGGCGCCCAGAGCGAGGATTGCACCGAGCATGTCGAGAAAGGCCAGCGCGGAAAATTGGACCAAGATCAAATCGATAGCCAGGAAGGCACCCCCAGCGACGCTCAGGCGACGCCCAACTCCCACCGAGCGCAACACGGCCATCCCCAGAGGGACAGCCATCGCACCAACGACTGCGTTGGCAACTCTGAGTTCGCTCAGCGATCCCGCGAACCAGTGAAAGAACAATGGGAAGATTGGGAAGACCGAGCCCGAGATCGGAAAGGTCCGGGTATCCCACCAAGCACTCAGATGTCTGGTCACGAAGAAGTAGTACGCCTCGTCCCCGTACGGAGAGGCGCCCAGATTGGCCAATCTCAAGGCCAGCGCCCCCACCACCAACCCGGCCCAGACGCTCAGGGGAATGCGTTTGCCCTGGGGCGCGGTTATTTCGCCGACCCGCTCGGGCGGATCTGGTGTTCGCGGGACGGTCATCCAGTGCGAACTGAGCTTGGGGCCTCCAGACGATAGCCGAAGCCGCGTACAGTGCGGATCCCAGGGCCGCCCACCGGGAGGTGCATCTCAAGTTTGCGCCGAAGCCTCTGAACTGTCACATCCACCGTCTTCGGAGTTCCCACAAACCCGGTTCCCCAGGCAAGGGTCATCAGTTGTCCGCGCGTCAACACTCGACGGGCATTGCTGACGAACACTTGCAACAGGCGAAGCTCGGTTGGCGTCAGATTGACGGTCACTCCATTGACCCGAACCTGGGTTTGCTCCGCTGAGAGGGCGATGGGACCGGCGGTGATTGTTTCAAGGCTGGGGGAGCGCCGCTGGATCGAACGGGCGCGGCGCAGCACTGCTTGGACTCTGGCAAGAAGGAGCCGGGGCGAATAGGGCTTGGTGATGTAGTCATCGGCGCCCGCCAGGAGCCCGCGCACGACTTCGTCCTCATCAGATCGTTCGGACACGATCATCAACGCGAGATGAGGCTGCATGTTGAGGAACTCTTTGCATAGGCGGTAGCCGTCGTGGCGGGGGTGGGCTGTCTCAAGCAGGACAAGATCGACCTCGCGGGACTCAAGGTGACGGTAGGCATGTTCGGGGTCGGTTATGGAGAGAACGACGTGGTCTTCCCGCCGGAGCAGAAAGGTCATCATCTGACCGTGCAATGGGTCCTTATCGATCGTCAGTATCGTCGCCAACGCCCCTCCTCGGGTGAGACATCAATCCGCTCGCGTTGCGCCCAGGCACTCATTTACGGCGCGCTTCCCGAACTCCGGCTGAGTGGCTCTACCGCACTGTGGGGTGCCCGGTGCCGGCCCTAGATGAGGCCGATTCCCGACCATCTTAGGGTATGCCGGCAATCCATGGCAATCGTGCCCGGAACCGGAAAATGAGCCCTGAATCTAGATGCTTCACACTAGCCTCGTCGTCGGTGAGGGCAACAAATCTGTAGCTCGGGTAGGTAACAGGCGGTGGTGGCGGTGTCGCCCCCTTTCGGTGCCGGCCATGCTGATAGGACCGCTAACGACTTAAATGCGGCCCGGGGAATTAGCAAGGTCTGATGCGATCTAGAAAGGCCGGTATTTTATGTGCCCGCTAGATCGAGGGTCAGACATGCGTGAGGTCACTTACCCTCGGTCACGAGCCGCCCCGAACTGCGCTGCGATCGTTGCCTCGGGACTCGCCCTCCCAGCGCCGGCCGTTGCCGAGAGCGGCTCGTTGTTACCAAATGGTTGCCGAGCGTCCGCAGAGTGTGGCAAATCGACAGTTTGCAGATGGTCCGGGCGGATCGTGGGGATGGCCGGCGCCGCTTACCCGCCCGCAATATCGCCATTCTGCTCCACACCGTGAGAGCCGCCCTTATGGGCAAAGGAGCGTGTTGACCATGTTGGATACCACCACTACCCCTTTTCATTGGAATCGCCGGGTGGCTCTGGTCACCGGAGTGGGCGGATTTGTAGGCAGCGCCCTCGCTGAGGGATTGCTCGATCGAGGTGCCACGGTGGTCGGAATCGTTCGCGACGCGGCCGGCTCACGTTTGCTGGCCGAACTGGGGCTGCGCGATCGGATTGAGGTCGTTTATGGCAGCATCACCGATCCGGGGCTGGTCCAGAGGGCGCTCAACGAATATGAGATCGACTCCGTTTTCCATCTTGCGGCACAGGCCATGGTCGGGGTCGCCAATCGCTCTCCCGAGTCCACCTTCGAGTCCAACATTCGTGGCACCTGGCAGCTTCTGGAGGCCGCCCGACTGACCCGCTGTGTGGAGAGGGTGGTGGTTGCCTCCAGCGACAAGGCATACGGGATCCAGCCCGTCCTTCCCTATCGTGAGGACACGCCCCTGGGTGGCCTTTATCCATACGATGCGTCGAAGGCCTGCACCGACATTTTGGCTCGCAGCTACGCCGCGTCCTTCGATCTGCCGGTTGCGGTCACCCGCTGTGCCAACATCTACGGCGCGGGCGACCTCAACTGGTCCCGCCTGATCCCGGGAACAATCCGATCCGCCCTCGCCGGGCAGGACCCGATCGTCCGTAGCGATGGCACTCCCGAACGCGACTACATCTACGTCTCCGACGCGGTCAGTGCCTACCTCTCCTGCGCCGAACACCTGCCGCTGCGCAGTGGGGAGGCATTCAACTTTGGTACGGGGTACGGGGTCTCCGCTCTCAATGTGATCGAGTTGATCCTCTCCGCGGTTGGCAACCCGGGTCTTCGTCCTCGGATTTTGGGCGAGGCCCGAGGCGAAATTGATCGGCAGTCGCTGGATTCGACCAAGGCCCGCGAGCTCCTTGGATGGGAGCCTCAGATCCGGCTCGAGGAAGGGGTTCGACGGAGCGTGGGTTGGTACAAGAGCTATCTCGCGGCGATCTCTCCCAAGGTTCTCCAGGAGTTGATTGGATGAAGGTTCTGATCCTTTGTGGAGGGGTTGGCACCAGGGCCTATCCGTTAACCAAGAAGCTCCCCAAGGCGCTGATGATGGTTGCTGGACTGCCCATCATCGAGCAGGTTATGAGCATTTACGCCAGCCAGGGCTTCAATGAATTCGTACTTGCGGCTGGATATCTCCAAGGTGACATCCGTAGATATTTCCGGGGTCGTCCAAAGTGGGATGTGGAGATCCTCGACACCGGCGATGCCACCGACACCGGTGGCCGGGTGCGGGCGAGCCTGGACCGCCTTGGTGACACCTTCCACGCCACCTACTGCGACGGCCTGGGGGATGTCGACCTGGAGCGCCTGGTTGCACTGCATCGCAGCCACGGCGGCCCCGCCACCGTGACTGCCGCGCAGCTCCGTTCCCAATACGGAATTCTGGAAGCCGACGAGGAGGGACGGGTGACCGGATTTGTCGAGAAGCCAGTGTTGCCGGACCATTGGATGAACGCCGGTTTCTTTGTCCTCGACAAAGAGGCGATCGCGGCGGTTGAAGGTGAGAATCTGGAGCGGGACATCCTTCCGGCCCTTGCTGCTGCCGGAAGGCTCCGGGTTTACCAACACTACGGATTCTGGCGATCCATGGATACGCATAAGGATCAGCTTGAGTTGGACGTGCTATGGGCCCCGCATGCGCTTGACTTCCAGACGCCCCACGCCGTTACCGGCGAGGTGCCGGAGTGGCTGGTCCAGCGATCGGCCTTTGCTCGTGGGCTGGCCACCTAAATGCTGAGTCTGATCCGTCGTCGCTCAGCCAAAGTTGGTCCTCTCCGGGTGACCGTCAATATGCCGGATGCAGCCGCGGAGCGTATCACCGGATCCGAGTTCTATAAATTCGTCGCCAGGCCCGTACTGCGGCGCGGCAAGGGGATACTGAGATGGATTCGGCGCCCCCACATCGGGTGGGGTCCCAAGCCTCCAGTGCCTTCCCTTTCCAACATCCCACCCTCGATCACGGACGTCGATAGGGCCGACCTTGAGCTTCGCCAGCTTGCGGCGGGATTGGTTTGGCAGCAGGTGGTCGAACTGTCGCCGACGGTTGTGACTCCGGGCGCTCTGGAATATCGAGCGGTTCGCCACCTGGCCGAATTGCCTGACTCCCTGGCTGGCCTTCGCTGTCTCGACGCGGCCCGTCGAGACGGGTTCTGGGCGTTTGAGATGGAGGCTCGCGGGGCCGCGGAAGTGGTGGCCCTCGATTGGGCGCCCTATACCGACGTTCCTGAAATGATGCGCGGCCAGGTGCCGGCTCCTGACGATCGGGCCTTCGCCCTGGCCCGCGAGCTCAAGGAATCCACTGTTCACTCGTTACCCTGCAGCATCTACGACCTCGACCCCTCGGTGGTCGGCAAGTTCGATCTGGTCATAGTTGCGGATGTTCTCTCCCGGCTGCGAAATCCCGAACTGGGCTTGGAGCGGTTGCTCAGCGTGTGCCGTAACCGTCTCATCCTGGCCGAGCCGTTCGACCCCAGGTTCGACCGATATGGAGATTTGGGTCTGCTCGAGTACACGGTTAAACCCGGTCAGTTTCCAGATGCGTGGTGGATGTCCGGGGGAATCTACTGGTTGCGCGCCATGCAGATGGCGGGCTTCGGGGAGATTCGCGAAAAGGGCCGCTGGCAGGCGGACCTGGGCGGGCGCGAGCCAGTCCGATACATTGTGATGGAGGGACAGGTTCCAGAGCCGGAATTGCCTGAGACCAAGGCCGCGCTGGGAAGGCACGGCATCAATTTGATTCCCAAGATCGCCCGCCCCCGAAAGGTCGGATTTTCCCTTGGCGCGGAACTGGTCCTCAACCTCGGCGATGAGGATCCACTCCCACCCCTGGTGAATAATCTGGCGACACCCCAAGAGGTCGTTGACGACCCCGCTCGCCCGGGGCTCAAGGACAAGGTTGAGGCTGTCGATTGGTATCACACCATTGAACTTGGCAACGGGGTGGTGACCCCCGGCTTCGTCGATCATCGGGCGCAGCTTCCCCAATATCATCTGCCCGAGTCATTCGCCGGCAAACGGTGCCTGGACGTCGCCACCTTCGATGGCTTCTGGTCATTCGAGTTCGAGCGCCGGGGGGCATCTGAAGTGGTTGGAGCTGATATTCAGCAACGGACTGATGGAGACATCCCCAACCCATTCCGGGCGGCTATCGCCAAGCACCTTCAAGCCACCATGGGGGAAGGGTTTCGGGTCGCCCACGCCGCTCTCGACTCCAAGGTCGACCACCGCATCTGCAATGTCTATGACTTGGCCCCGGAACGGGTCGGTCTCTTCGATTTCGTCTTCGTTTCCGACCTGCTCCTTCACATCCGAGATCCACAGCTGGCATTGGAACGGATCTTTTCGGTGGCCACGGGCGACCTTTTGGTGGCGGACGTATTCATGCCTGGACTCGATCACTATGGGGAGCGCTCGCTGACTGCCTGCCCGGGTTGGATGCCGGGGTCCTACACCTGGTGGATGCCAGGCGTTCAGACCCTTAAGCAGATGATGCTGGTGGCGGGGTTCGAAAGCATTGAAGAACTGGGCCGCTTTCGGCTCGCGACCTTGGGCGGTGACGTTGCCAAGGTGGTCCTTCGGGCCAAGGTCCCGGCCTGGAAGCAAGAGGCCGCGCTGACGGCAAGTGCGGCTGCCGAGCCGGTCAAGGCGGAGCGAGCGCGGCGCGGCGGTCGAGCCGATAGACGCGAAACCAAGGGGTGAGGATCGCCTTTCCGTACCCCGCCTACTGGCCCTACGTTCGGCGCGGGGTTGAGCGCTGCACGCACGACCTGGGCACCTTCCTGGCTGCCAGAGGTCACGAGGTCCACGTCATCACGGCCACCCCAGGGCGGCCGCGGGTGGGCTGGGACGGAAAGATCCAGGTCACGTACACCAAACAGCTCAACCACCCATTGGTCTATGGCTACGGATCGACCTTGCGGGCCTTCGACTTCACTGTCCGCGCAACCCGAGAGCTGGCCCGGATCAAACCCGACGTCGCCTATCTCTGGACCAATTCGGGAATCTACTGGGCGGCCTGGATGCGGCGTCGCTATGGGATCAACTACGTCAGCCACACCTCCGTCTATTGGGAGCCAGGGGAGGGTCGCAACCGCTATCCCGAGGTATCGGGGGCAAATCGGCTCCTGGTCCTTAACAAGTCGGCCATTCCCTTTGCGGAGGCCGAATTTGGAATTCCCGCGACGACGGTGAATCCTCCAGTCGATCTGGAGAC
>DASZFH010000022.1:0-2977 GCA_035939985.1 Candidatus Dormiibacterota bacterium | reverse complement strand
GCTGCGGGACGGTGCTGGAGCCAATGGTTTCCGAGCAGTGGTTCCTTCGCATGAGTGAGATGGCCCAGGCAGCCATCGCCGCTTCCGAGGCCGGACGCATCCACTGGCACCCCCAGCGCTACGAACGGACCTACCTGGACTGGCTACGAGGATTGAAAGATTGGTGTGTCAGCAGGCAGCTATGGCTCGGACACCGTATCCCCGTCTTCACCTGTCCTGACGGCCATGTCTTTGCTTCGGCCGACTTCCCCGACGCCTGCCGGGAGTGCGGGAAAGGGCCACTCTCCCAGGACCCTGACGTTCTCGACACCTGGTTTTCTTCCGCGCTCTGGCCGTTCGCCACTCTCGGGTGGCCCGACGATACCCCCGCCTTGCGCGCCTTTTATCCCACCGATATGAACTGCACCGCCCGGGAAATCATCAACCTCTGGGTCAGCCGGATGATCATGACCGGACTGGAGTTCAGGGGAGAAATTCCTTTCAGCCACGTAGCCATCCACTGCGTGGTTCAGACAGTCGACGGCAAGCGGATGAGCAAGTCCAAGGGCACGGGCATCGACCCCCGCGAGATGGTCGCTAAATACGGGGCGGATGCCCTTCGGGCGTGGTCGGCCTCGATCGCCATGTCCAGCCAGGACGTCCGCTTCGACGAAAGTCGGATTGACGGCTTTCGCCGCTTTTCAAACAAACTTTGGAATGCCACCCGCCTGGTTCTAGGAGGGGTGGAAGGGCCCTGCCCAATGTTGGGGACGGTGAATGCACTGGAGGACCGATGGATCCTTTCCGAACTCCAGGAAACGGTCCGGATCGTGACCGACGGCATCGAGGAGTTCCACTTTCACAGCTCGGTTGGACGCCTTTACTCGTTTGCATGGAACCAGTTCTGCGACTGGTATCTGGAAGCCGCCAAGCCTCGGCTCCGGGCAGCCGATCCGGCGGCTCAAGCCACCGCACTGATCGTTCTGGATACCCTTATGCGGCTCCTCCACCCGTTCATGCCGTTCGTAACCGAGGAGATCTGGCATCGTCTGCCTGGGGAGCGCGGCTACCTCGATCAGGCCCAGTGGCCAGCGGTTGACCCGATTCATGACAGACCCGAAGCGAGATCAGAATTTGCCGAGGTGATCTCAGCTGTTGAGGAGATCCGCGCTGCCCGCCAAGCGGCCGGCGCACCTCCCAAGGGCGGGCAGCTAATGGTCACGGGGCTGTCAGAGGCCCAGCTTGCATTGCTCCAAGCTCTCGCTGGGGTCCAAATCCTGCCCAAGCTGGACGGCCCTGGGACTCCCCTCTCCCATGTGAACGGAACCATCGTTTTTCCAAGCGCGGCAAGAGGCAGCGCCGCTCGCAATCAAGCGGAGCTGGGAAAGCTCAACGCGGAGCTCGCCCGGATCGAGGCGAAGCTGTCCAACCCGGAGTTTGTCGCCAAAGCCCCAGAGGCGGTCGTCGACAAAGAAAGAGCAAAGCTGGCCGAGGTCAGAGAGTCGATCGAGCGCCTCTCCTAACAGACAATCGCCTCAGTCCTGGACCGGCGTCCTCGTGGCTAGAAGGACCCGAAATGGCACTTCGGCCAAAACCTCCCGGTTGCTCCTGATCACGAACCGGTAATGACCCAGCTTGCCCAACTCCAGGAAATTCACAGTGACCGCCTGAGGTACGAAGATCGACCCTCCAACCTGGTCGGGTCCCGCCTGTCCGACACTGACCGTTCCGTTGATATGGAGAGGATGGGCCTGCCCTTGATCATCAACCAAACCGATCTCGATTGGAATTTGACTGGGCGATTCCCGAGCATCGACCCGCAGCACGAAAGCCAGCGCCAAGGAAGGGTAGGTGGCCGGAACCTGGGGCAAAAATAGAGTGTCCCAGCCACCGCCGTGAACATAGAGCTTCCCGTTCTGTACAGCGGCGGCATCGGCGATAAGCGCTCGGGTCAGGTCCATGACACCATTGAACTATGACTTCTCGGTCGCCGGTACTTACCCGTCAGGCCCCCGCCACGGCCGCCTCGACCACCTGTCGGAACTCATCGCCCCGGTCACCGTCCAGACAGGTGAAAAGGGTGCCCTCACCGTGGACGGTCTCGAAGGTCACGGCCTGACCGAGCGTGGCGGTCAGCTCGGATCGGACCCTATCTCGGGAAACATCACAAACCATCATCTGAGTCGGACTGATTTCTGTACACAATTGAGAACTCTCCTACTGTTTCAAAGGCTGGGCCAACCCAGCCACCACCAGATAGACCCGATCGCTTGCTGCCGCCAACTGTTGGTTTAGGTGGCCCAGGGCGTCCGTGAACGCTCTTCCCAGGGGATGTAGGGGGACCAGGGCCATTCCCACTTCACTGGAAACCGCAATGAGGTTTCGATCGGCCGCCAGCAGGCTCAGCTCCTCGGCCATCCCAGCCTCTGTCCCTGCGGCCATACGAGCGGCGAGCCAAGAATCGACGGAGTCGATAAGCAGGCAACCCGGCACCCCCTGGGCTTTGCCGGACACATCATGACACTCCTCGATCACCCGCCAATCTGATGGGCGCTCCCGCCGGTGGGCCTCGATCCTGGCCTCCATCTCAGGATCGCTGGAGGAGCCCGTCGCCATCACCGTCACCTCGCCGTAGGTCCCGGCCAACCTGGCCGCGTAAGCACTCTTGCCACTGCTGATCCCTCCCAGGACCAGGATCAGCATGGTGTCGCCACACCGGCTCGATCGAGATCCATCCGGATCGCGGTTCCGCGTTCGAATGGATCTCGCCAGGCCACATCCAAAGCAATTCCTACGATGGCGGCATACAACACCACGAGAGGCCCTCGATGACTGACCACGACCAACTCTCCATCGGGCCACTCCTGCAGCGCCGTAGCCCAGAACTTCAGCACTCGTTCCTCCATCTGCGTGAACGATTCCCCGAATCCAGCCGGGGTCGCACGGAGATCTCGCTCCCAGCGCGCGCCCTCGTCGGGTGATTGACTCCATATGCCCG
>DASZFH010000021.1:0-4431 GCA_035939985.1 Candidatus Dormiibacterota bacterium | reverse complement strand
TCACGGTTTACATCTCGACCAATCAGATGCCACCGACCCAATGGCTGGTCGATTCGGGAGTATCCGAGGTACTCGCGCTCGCGGGCCAGCCGATGGGGAACGGACTGACCAGCCAACCCCTGACTGATTCGATCACCGCCTGGAGCCCGCCAGGCCCAACCCCCGGCCGGGCGTACCTCATCTCAGGTACCGATCGAATCCCGGCCAACGTCACCTCCGATTCCGGCGAACAGCTGACGGTCCAAATCCCAGGTCGAGCATCTGGAAACCTGATCCTCACCGATACCTATTACCCGGGCTGGTCTGCCACCGTGGATGGGAGACCGGTCAGCATCAGCCGTTACGAGGGCTTCTTCCGCAGCGTGTCGGTGCCAGTCGGGGCCAAGCAGGTGGTGTTCAGCTACGAATCGAAACCTCTGGAGTTGGGACTTGCGATCAGCGTGATGTCCCTAATTCTGGGCTTCGGCCTTGGCCTCTATCCGTCAGTTTGGCGCCGAATCAAGGGACGGGTAGCCCGAGCTTCTGCAGTAAGCGGCTGAAGCCGGCCCGGAACTGGTCCGGGCCGAACAAGGCCGATCGGTCTCGCGCCGCCCTGGATAGGCGAGCCAGCTCCGCCGGGCTAACAATCAAGTCCCGGGTGATCGCGGCCAATTGGTCGACCTCTGTCCAGGTCCGCCCGTCCACCCCGTCTCGAACGATCTCGGCCTGGCCTCCAATACCGATAACCACCGGAACCACGCCCCAACTCATGGCCTCGACCGTGGACATCCCAAAATGCTCCGCGTTCTGCGGACTACCATCCAGGTCCGCGCCATAGCCGGCCGCGTGCCAGAAAATCGAAGCGCGGCGGTGCAGGGACTCCAAATCGGAGTGGGGGAGATCGGGGTGGAAGACAACAGCTAGACCCTCCGCCTGCCTAACCAGGTTGTCGTAGTAGAGAATGTCCTCCGGCTTTTCATAGTGACGGCTGCCGACCAGGTGAAGTTCCCAACCGGTCACTCCCTGATTGCACAGGGCGCGAAACCCTTCGATCAGCGCAGCGTGGGATTTGTTGTACCCGCTGCCGAAGAAGCGGGCCACCGCCAGGATGATCTGTTGCCGGGGACTCTCGATCGCGTTAGGGGCCAACTGGCAGGGCGGGAAGACGACCTCCGGTTCGATCTGCCACAGCCGTCGCGTCCAGTGGCGCACAAATTCCGACTGGGTGACCACAGCCCGGTATGAGGCCAACTCGCCCCTGAACAGGGAGAAGCGGAGGGCGGCGTAGGGCCAATATTGTGGCCGGCGTAAGAAGAATTTCCAACTCCGGCGTGGGTGCGGGAATTGGGTGTGGAGAATGTTTACCCTACCCCGCGCGGGCGCCAGAGTCATGAAGTACTGAGCCACGAAGAGGTCGTAACCCCTGGAGGCTTTGATGGCGTCATTGGTGATGGAGAGGTCGCGATAGAGATGCCAACGCGGATGCCGGTCAAGCCATCGGTAGAGGGGCCCTGGGCTCCGGTGCAGCGCTCGCACCCGGAGGCCGTCCAGGTCAATTCCCTGCCGTTCCTGCATCTTCTCGGCGTCGAGGGGGAAGAGTGAAACCAGATCAACGTCGTAGGATCCCCGCAGCATCTGGGCCAGGGCGATCATGTACCGATCCCCACCCCCCACATGTGAGAGGTAGGGACTGAAAATTCCGGCCCTCATCCCCTGGCCTGGGTGGCATCCCGAGGCGGGTGACGTTCGAGATCGGCCACCACCGGTGCCAGGACGGCGGTCATCTTGGCCTTGAATTGAGAGCGGGAGAAACGACCCGCCGAGCGGTAAGCCGCCTCACCCAGGCGTCTCCTGAGATGGCTGTCGTCGATCAGCGATTGGGTCTTGGTCCGGAGTTCGTCAAGATCCTCCCAGAGCAGGCCATCAGACCCATCGGAGACGACCTCAGTCTGCCCACCCCGAGCCAGGACCACCGGAACCACCCCACTCCCCATCGCCTCAGCGGTCGTCATGCCGAAATGTTCGAGATTGATAGGGTCGGTCTCGACATCCACTCCATAGCCCGCGGCGTGCCAATAGACGCTTGCTTGCGCATAGAGATTCTGGACCGTCTCGTAGGACGCGTCGGGATGGAGGTGGATCGGATATCCAACCGAATCGGTTTTGATGCCCTCGAAGAACCCGACGTTATGGGATTCACGATGAACCGACCCCGCCAGGTGCAGCTCCCAGCCGGTCAGACCCTGGTCGCACATCCGCTTGAAAACCTGGACCATCAGGTCCTGCCGCTTACTGTGGCCGACAGAGAAGAAGCGACCGACGCCGAGGATCACGTTTCGTTTGCGAGACCAGTCGGGCGGCTCTTCGGGCACATCGATCGGTGGATTGACCACCTCCGCCTGCCGATCCCAATAGCGGGATACCCAGAAGCGAACGTATTCCGACTGGCAGACGATGGGATCGAAATTCTCAAGGTCGTCACCCACCATGATCGGGCGGAGGACACGATTGGGAAAACCGTAGACGCTGTATGCCAACGCGCTCAGTCCCTTATGCCGGCTGGGAACTGGTCCGATCTCATAGGGAAATTGGCAGAGCATCACACTTCGCCGCGCCCGGGTGAAGGCTGGGAGCACGTAAACCATCGCGATGAAAAGGTCGTATTGAGCGGTGAACTTGACTGCCTGGGCGCTGAGGAAGAGGTCGCGATACATACGGGCGGCGGGGATGTTGTTGAGGAATTTGTGGAGGCGGGTGACGCGACGATTGGTCGAGCGAAAGGTGATCCCGCTCAGATCCAGCTTGAGCATCCGTTGGTAGAGCTCCTGATCGGCGGGGACCGGGCTCAAGATCTCGAGCTGGTGTTGCGGGAAGGCATCGCGAATCGCCTCGGCGGTGACGCCCAGATACTTCTCGCCTCCACCGATGGTGGAGCCGAAGAATGGCGAGTAGAGGCCTATGCGGAGCGGTTGTCCCACAGCTTCCTTGGGTAAAACCACTTCGCAATCTCCGCATCAGAGACCTTGCGACGGCCCCGGATGTGCCAGCGCTTGCCCAGCATCTCGGGCAGATGGCGAAGCAGAGATGCGACCACCCGAACGTGGATCCGCCCCCGCCCCGCTCCCAACCCACCACCGACGGTGGTTGGCTTGTGCGTGACGTAGCGCCAGACCAATGCCCGGGCCAGGTTTTTGAGGGCCAAGCCGGTAAACCCCATATAGGTCCTGGCCACCATGCCCGGCGACGCATTCTTCAAGATCATGAAGAGCCGGTTGCGGTCGACGTGGAAGGTGAAGAGTGGGGACCACTCAACACTCGTCCCGGCGTGGACATGCTCGACCACCGCGGTCGGCTCGTAGATTACGATCCAACCCCGCAGGCGCAGCCGCCAGTTGAGATCGGTGTCTTCGTAGTAGGTGAAGAAGGTTTCGTCCAACAGCCCAACATCGTCCAGCATCTCCCGGCGGAGAAGGACACCGTTACCGCAGGCACCGAAGACTTCCTCGCGAGTTTCGTACTGTCCCTCGTCCTGTTCCTGCCAGCCCCGATCGGCGCCGCTGCCATCGCTGAGCAGCATCGACCCACAGTTGTTTAGGATCCCCGGCCGGTTCATCAAAACCAGCTTGGACGCAACCGCCCCGGCGCGAGGCTCGGAGTCGGCCGTCGCCACCAGTGCCTGAAGCCAACCCGGCCGCACCCGTGTGTCGTTGTTGAGCAAGATCACGTAGCCACCTCGCGCCGCTCCAATGCCGAGGTTGTTGCCGCCTGCGAAGCCCAGATTCGACTCCGATCGAATCAGGCGAACAGTTGGAAACCGCTCTTCAACCAATGCCGCGGTTCCGTCGGATGACGAGTTGTCCACCAGGATGACCTCAAAACCACCCTCCAGCTCCTGGCCCAGCAGTGCCTCAAAACACGTTGGCAGGTATTTGATGCCGTTGTAGGTCACGACCACCACCGAAGCCCGCGGTGCCAAGGCTGCCGATGTCATTCTGGCTTTCGGGCGGAGGCATAAGCCTCGACGGGCGGGTAAAGCTGTTCGATCAGTTCACGAACCGCATCCGCCAATTGGGTCAGATGGTGGTTGGTGGTCTGCGTTCTGTGGTCGAGCCGGCGAAGGAAGGGGATCAGGCGCAACGGACCAAGACGTAACCCCTTGGCCGGGGGAATCACTAGATCTAAAGGATCGATGGGACGGGGGCGATCCAGCGGGTTGGTCCCGGCCTCGGCCTGCTCGAACCCGGCCGCGGCGAGCATATAACGCAGCAACTGACCGTCGTAGAGGCGAACATGGGTCGCATCCCACCAGAACTGTTTCTGGATGGTCACGATGCTGCCCGGGTTAGGTGTGCAAAAAGCGACCCTGCCACCCGGCTTGAGGGCTTTGAAACAGAGCCTGACCAGGCGCATGCCATCTTCGTACTCCAGATGCTCCACCAGATGGGCACAGAA
>DASZFH010000020.1:0-2589 GCA_035939985.1 Candidatus Dormiibacterota bacterium | reverse complement strand
TCGGTAGCAGCGGCAAGCCCCGGAATGGAGCCGATAAATCGATCGAGGATGTCCTGCTCCCGGACCAGAAGGATCCTGCCCTCGCCACTGACTTCAACCCGAACCTGATCGCCAGACTTAAGGTGTGCAGCCTTTAGAGCCCCGACAGGCAAAGTCACCTGGTTCTTGGTCGAGACTCGGGTCAGGTTTACGGTCCGCTTTACTTTTGGGGGCATCAGGTAAAGGTTAGTAGGGATCTTCATCGGTAGCAATAGCTAAGCTGAGATCCAATGTTCAACCAGCCCAGCCCCGGACCGGCCGGGCCGCCGGGTGCCTCCAAGCCACCTCGGTCGACTCCCGACCTAAAGACGCAGCTGCGTGCCCCTCGCTTCTGGATCACCCTCCTCATCATCCTGGGGCTCAACATCTTCGTGACCAACGTCCTCTTCGCTCCTCCCGCGCCGAAGTCGGTCGCCATCCCGTACAACATCTTCAAGGGCCAGGTCCTGGCCGGCAACGTAACCGGCGTCACCAGCACCGGCACCGTCATCACCGGTACCACCAGGACGGCGATCGGTGCCACCGCCAAATCGACCGACACCGCCAACCACTTCAGTACCGTGCTCCCGGCCTTCGCCGATCCTGGCCTGGAGGCGCTCCTTGAGGAGCACGGCGTCACCATCAACGTCAATGACCCCAACCAACAGCCGCCGTGGTGGCAGACGTTGCTGGGCAGCCTCGGCCCAGGCCTCCTCATCATCCTGGTCCTCTTCTTCCTCCTGCGGCGTATGACCGGTTCGGCCGGTGGGGGCATCCTGGGTCAGTTCGGCCAGAGCCGCGCCCGCCTCTATGACCTGGAGAGGCCGGGGACCACATTTGAAGATGTGGCTGGGATCGAGGAGGTCAAATCCGAGCTGGTCGAGGTGGTGCAGTTCCTGCGCGAGCCTCTCAAATACCAGAGGTTGGGTGGGACCGTGCCAAAGGGAGTTCTGCTGATCGGCCTTCCTGGCACCGGCAAAACCCTGGTCGCAAGGGCCGTCGCCGGTGAGGCAAAGGTGCCCTTCTTCAGCATGGCCGCCTCTGAGTTTGTGGAGGCGATCGTCGGCGTCGGCGCCTCGCGGGTGCGCGATCTCTTCAGCAAGGCGCGCGCGGCGGCTCCCGCGATCATTTTTATCGACGAGCTCGACGCCATCGGACGGAGCCGGCAGGGAACCATCCGCATGGGCGGCAACGATGAACAGGAGCAGACTCTGAACCAGATCCTGACCGAGATGGACGGCTTTGACTCCCGCGGTGGGGTGATAGTTCTGGCCGCGACCAACCGGGCTGACGTATTGGACGCCGCCCTGCTCCGGCCTGGTCGCTTCGATCGCCGAGTTACGGTGATGCCACCAGACCGCCGCGGCCGAGCGGCCATCCTCAGGATTCACACCCGTAAGGTGCCTCTCGACAACGACGTCGACCTTGACGGGATCGCCTCCGATACGCCGGGGCTGGTTGGGGCGGACCTGCGCAACATCGTCAATGAGGCCGCCCTCGCCGCCGCCGCGCGGGGGGCTACCGCCGTCGGCCAGCGGGATTTTACCAACGCCATCGAGAAGACGCTGCTGGGCAGCGAGCGCAACATCCGGCTGACCGAAGTGGATCGGGAACGAATCGCTTACCACGAATCCGGACATGCCCTGTTGGGGCTGCTGGTGCCAGGTGCCGACCCCGTACGCAAGGTCACCATCATCCCCAGAGGCATGGCCCTGGGAGTCACGGTGCAGAGCCCGGTCGACGACCGTTTCAACTACGGCGAGAAGTACCTGCGGGCTAGGATCATCGGCGCCCTGGGTGGGCGGGCGGCGGAGTCGTTGGTGTACGGAGAAGTCACCACCGGCGCTGAGAACGACCTCCATCAGGTGACCGACATCGCCCACGAGATGGTCGTCCGCTGGGGTATGAGCGAGCGGGTCGGGCCGGTCAGTTTCGCTGAAAGTGGTCAACCGGGGCCGTTTGCGATGAGCAAGCCCTACAGCGAGGGGACTGCCCTTCTGATCGATTCGGAGGTCAAGCGCATCGCTCAGGAGTGCATGGAGGAGGCCTGCCGACTCCTCACCAAACATCGGGAGCAGCTCGACACCTTGGCACACACGCTGCTGCGGGAGGATTCGCTCAACGAGCGGGAGATTCTGGAGGTGACAGGGATTCAGTCGCAAAACCCTCGAGAGGTTGTCGACCCAGACTGAGTTTGTCGGGCGACGCCGGGTGTGGATTTAGGCCCCGGGCGCGGGGGTAACCTCTCGGAGGCGGCCGGTTTTGTGTTCGAAGACAAAGCCGCGGGTGTTTCGACCCGAGGGAAGAAGGGGGGATTCCATGATTCGTTTGACCCCCGCGCGGACGCTCTGCGCCGGATCAGTGAAGGCTCCGATCGGCAGGTCTGGCTCGGTGCCTGTGTCCGCCCGGACGGCTGCCCGGAATTCCTCCTCGGCCAGGTCCTGCAAACCGCATTTGTCGTGCTGGATGAGGATGATCTCCGTCGTTCCAAGCAGGCGCTGGGAAATCATGAGCGATCGGATCACGTCGGCCGTCACGATGCCGCCCGCGTTGCGGATCAGGTGGGCGTCG
>DASZFH010000019.1:0-2557 GCA_035939985.1 Candidatus Dormiibacterota bacterium | reverse complement strand
TAGGCCGCATGGCCGATGATCAGGGGAACGATGCGGCGGTAGCGCACGAACCATAGGGTCTGCACCACCCCGAAGAAGACGATCGCGACGACGCCCGTGCCGTAATAGAGGTGATAGCTGCTCCGGACGGCCAGGCTGATCAGCGCCGCAGTCCGGGTGCTGAACCCGGCATCCTCCAAACGCCGGATCACGTAGCCGAGCACCACGATCTCCTCGACCACCCCAGCGTTGAGCGACTGAGCCAAATCGACCAACCAATTCCGCCCCGACAGAGGCGGTGCTTGGATGTGACCGGGAACGTGAGTGAGGATGAGCACGATCCCGGTTCCTTCAATCACCACGATCGCCGCAATAACCAGGCCCAGCGACGCCCAGCCATCCCTCCACGTGAACCAACGAAACCCCATCCCCGTCAACTTCTTGGGGGTCCCTTGCAAGAGATACACCGCCAAGAGTGCAGGGACAGCGAGAAGCGCGAAATAGCAAACAACCCAGAGGGTGCTGAGTCCTGGTGAGGTCGGAAAAATACGCAGCGAGGAGGGCATCGGCGCCTCGCGGAGCAGAGCATGCATCACCTCGGTGACGGCAGCCAGGATGTCAGTTCCGAAGGTGATAAGCAGAACCAAGATCACCTCTACGAGGATCAGGTCTGAGCGAGGGCTGCGAGCTACGGGTTCATTTGGCGAACCTGAGACCGCGGTTGGTGCGGATTCCACCGTTGGAAGGGTAGTCGACCCTCGGCTTGGGACCGACTTGAGCCCCCCTTAGGACCGATCGGCGACTCTCACGCTGCGGCGCGATGCGCCCCATTGGAAGTGTGGTGCGCCTGACAGGAATTGAACCTGTGGCCTCATGCTCCGCAGGCATGCGCTCTATCCGCTGAGCTACAGGCGCGAGTGGCCGGCGGTACGCGGACCGGCTCCTGATTATAAGGAAGGCCCCTGAGACCCGGCCCCAGCCGACATCCCATCGGGCGAGAGTCAACGGGCGACGAACGTGGCCCTCGACTGACGGATGGGAATCCACAGGTGCCCCAACCCTGACAACATTGGCAGGTGAACACACTCCTCACCTGGAGCTCCTCGCCCGCGGCACCAGCCCCCAACCGAAGCCATCCAGGCGGCCTCTTCTCAACCCAGATCTTGTGAACGCAGACCAACCCCGGACGAGCGTCGCGAACGCTCCCATCAGATCACCGGTAGCCTGGCGAACCATCGCCATCCAGGCTTCCCTGGTCTGGCTGGCCACCCGCGTCCTGCTGATCGCGACCACCTACTTCACGGTTGTCCTGAACCTCGGTTCGCGCACCTCGAAGGGGTACGTGGTCGGTACGCACTCGTTGGCTGACCTCGGGTCTGCCTGGGTGCAATGGGATGCCTACTGGTACATCCGGATCGCCGAGCACGGCTACTACAGCCAACAGTCGACCGCCTTCTTCCCCTTATATCCCCTCCTGGTCCACCTCGCCACCCTTCCCTTCGGGCCCTCATCGACAACCGCGGCCGCAATGGTGGTCTCGAATCTGGCCGCCTGGGCCGCATTCACAGCGATCGGCTGGCTGGCCGCCTCCGAATTAGGGCCTCAGGACAGCGAGGGGCCAATCCGCACCATGATCCTCCTGGCCGCCTTCCCTCTCGCCTTCTTCATGGCCGCCGCTTACAGCGAATCGCTCTTCATCGCCCTGGCGGCCCTGACCTTGCTCTCCGCCCGGCGGGGCTATTGGTATTGGGCGGCCGCAGCCGCGTTCGGAGCCGCTCTAACCCGTCCGGTCGGGGCAATCCTCATCCTCCCTCTCGCCATTGAATTGTTGCGACAACAGCCGTGGCGAAGGCACTCGCGGCTGATACCCGCCCTCACCAGTCTGGGGGCGGTTCCCCTGGCCATTGCCGCCTTCATGGCCCTCCAGTGGCAGTTCTTTAATAACCCAATCCTCTTTCTGGAGGTCCAGAGTAGATTCTGGCAACGGCGCGCCTTACCTCCCTGGCAAACTGCCCAAGCGATCTGGGATCACCTTGTCCACAACCCCACCCTGGGAGATTGGCAGGCACTCTTAGTGCTTGACCTGGGGCTGTTTTCAGGCATGATGGTTATAACGCTTATCGCCGCGCGGAGCCAACCCCGTGCCTTCACGGCTTACTCCGCAGCCCTATTGATCTCATGCATTGTGACCCCAAATTTGAGTAATCTGAATCCAGTCAGCTCCGCAGGACGGTTCGTTATCGGCATGCTGCCAGCCTTTCTGTTCCTCGGCCAAACAGGCCGACGACGGACTGGTCTACAGGCAATCCTGATCGGAGGCGGGTTCATGTTGCAGGGCGTGTTGTTGACTCTGTATCTCTCGGGAGCATGGCTTGAGTAGCACTCCGCTTCGGACCAGAATGCTGACCGGTCGCAGCCTTGAGCAGGCGCCGGCCGTTCGGTCGGTCAACTGGGCACTGCGAGGCGAACGCGCTCTCCTTGTCCTGGGTCTGGCCCTTACCGCCCTCCTCAGCGCCCATATGGGCGATCCGAGGCACTGGGACTCGGTCGAATACATCAAGTATGCGATTGGGTTCTG
>DASZFH010000018.1:0-5289 GCA_035939985.1 Candidatus Dormiibacterota bacterium | reverse complement strand
GCTCCA
Source organism: Candidatus Dormiibacterota bacterium (assembly GCA_035939985.1). GTDB lineage: Bacteria > Chloroflexota > Dormibacteria > Dormibacterales > Dormibacteraceae > DASZFH01. Next base: position 5,283 of record DASZFH010000018.1, on the reverse strand, counting down.
CCGCCAAGGCTTCCAAATCACCCTCACCCAGGCCGGTCGGGATGTCTCCGGATTGGCCTGGCTCCTGGAAGGTTGGGTCGCGATCGCCATTGCTGGGGCCCTGGGCGCACGCTGGCCGTCACGAGCGGCGACCGCGGCCGTGGTCTGGCTGCTCCCCGCCCAAGCCATGGTGGGTTCGATGGTCTACAACGAAACGGTCACCGATCTGGGCGTTGGCCTGGTTGTTTTGGGGGTGACGCTCTGGGCCAGGAACCAATCCTGGGGCTTGGTTTGGCTTGGTCTTGGCTTACCTCTGGCCGGGCTGGCGAAGTATTCGGGCCTCGATGCCTTGGTAATCGCGGTACCGCTTGCGATCGCCGTCCGCCCGGATAGATGGACGCTCACCGTGCTCGCCCTGCTGCCGGGGGGGGCGCTGACTGCGGCCTACTACATCCGCAATTTGATTGCCCTGGGGACGCCACTGCCTCTAAATGCGGACATCTTCGATCTCAAGAACTGGGATCCGATTCGGTGGGGCCACCCGTCAGGCTACTTCACCAACCTGAGCCTCGCGGGATGCGCGGCACCGGATTCATTCGTGGGCGGCTTTTGGAAGTGGTTCTGGGGGATCGATTGCAGCTTTCAGAATTTGCCTTCGGGTCCCTGGAGTGAGCAACTGCCGGCCTGGCTCGTGGTCGTCGGCGGGGCTACTTCGCTGTTTGTCCTGGCGGCGACGGTGCTGGCGGTCATTGGTGTCCGCCGCGAACCGGCAACCATTCTCCTGACCGCCATTCCGATGCTGACCATGATCGCGTTCATCTATTTCAACCTCCGGGTGCCCAGTGCCACGACGGATAAGGGCCTCTATCTCCTACCGGCATTGATCCCAATGGCGGTGGCGGCGGGGCTGCTCTTAGATAGGCTCACCCCAGGCTCGTGGGTCAGGCTCGGCTACGCCGCGGTCATGACCTGGGCGATGGCCATGGCCGCCGTGTCTGGAGTCGGGCCTTAATGGGGTCCCTACGTCGTTGGTGCTCTTTGGTCGGTCTGCCAATCGTGTTCGGTGCTTGCGTTCACGCACCATCCCAAGAGCCTTGGGCGGCAATGGACCCGGATACCACGCAGGCCGGGGTGATCGCCGAGGTCACCGCCATCGACCCGATCGTTCCTCCCGCAATCATCTATCACGTCCCGGACGGATTTATTTGCCTCACGTACACAGTTACCCTCCAGCCCATTGATGGCGGTCGGCACGAGGTGCGCGCTGACGACTTTCGCAACGCTGACGGGGGACCGGTTTCAGCCATCGGGCGTTGCGATGGCCCCCAGCTGGAACCGACCTGGATTGGACCCGCCGCGGCTTTGGTCCGGGTGACCCTGCTGGCCAGGACGGGGAGCGAGCCGCTGGATATACGATTGGAACCAGCCTGACCGCAAGCTCCAGCACCGGGGCCGATGCCGCGTCAGATCACTCCCTGGCGCTTGGAGCCGAAACACCCGGGTTCGGCTTTGTCAGAGTGGGGAATGTAGGAGTTAGATTGGGTCGCGCGTTTACATCGGAGTCGGTGACAGAGGGGCATCCAGACAAGCTCGCCGATCAGATCTCGGACGCGATTCTGGATTCGATTTTGAGCAAGGATGCCTCAGCCCGCGTGGCTTGCGAGGTCGTAATCACCACCGGCCTGGTGACCGTGCTCGGTGAGATCACGACCGACTGCTATGTCGACATCCCCAGGGTGGTGAGGGAGACGCTACGCGAAATCGGCTACAACCGGGCCAAATATGGATTCGATGCCGAGACCTGTGGCGTCGTCGTCTGCATCGATGAACAGTCGGCCGAGATCAAACAGGGTGTCGATCTGGGCGGAGCGGGAGACTCGGGGGTGGTCTTCGGATATGCCTGTGACCAGACCGCTGAGCTGATGCCTCTGCCCATCAGCCTGGCCCACCGCCTGGCCCGTCGCCTCAGCGAGGCCCGTCGATCCAAAACCCTGGCGTATCTCCGCCCAGACGGCAAGGCTCAGGTAACAGTCGCCTATGACGATGCCTGGCAGCCATTGCAGATCGAGACGGTGGTGATCGCGGCGCAGCATCACGATGAGGTCGATCTCGACCAGCTCCGCTCTGAGATCCGAACTCAGATCATCGATCCGGTAATCGGCGATCTGCCGCGCGACGAGAAGGCCCGCTACCTCATCAATCCGACCGGTCGATTCGTCCTTGGTGGGCCCGCAGTCGACGTCGGCCTGACAGGTCGCAAGATCATGGTCGACTCCTATGGAGGCTTCGCTCGCCAGGGCGGCGGATGTTTCTCAGGCAAGGATCCAACCAAGGTCGACCGAGCCGGTGCCTATGGAGCGCGGCACGTGGCCAAGAACATAGTCGCGGCCGGCCTGGCCCGTAGCTGTGAAGTTCAGATTGCATATGCGATCGGGGTGAACAAGCCCGTCTCCGTTTCCATCAGCACCTTTGGAACACAGACCAGGCCGGTGATCGATATTGAACGAGCGATCGGCAAGGTCTTCGATCTGAGCCCGTTGGGCATCATCAAGGCTCTGAATCTGCGGCGTCCGCTCTACCGGCCGACGGCCGCCTATGGACATTTCGGCCGGACCGATATCGAAGCGCCATGGGAGGACGTTGGGATGGCGTCCGAGCTGGCCAGGGAGGCAAAGTCATAGCCGCATCGCCATTTGTCGTGATCCCCGCCGGCGGGTCAGGTACCCGCCTGTGGCCCCTCTCCCGTTCAGGCCGTCCCAAGCATCTGGCGCCGATCCCGGGACGAGATAAGACCTTGCTCCGGGAGACCTATGAGCGGGCACTAGGGTTGACTGATCAGGTCATCATTTTGACCGAGGCTGGACAGGCAGACCTGGTTCGGGAGGAACTTCCCGAACTGGACGCTGACGGCGTCATCGTCGAGCCCAGCCCTCGTGGCACCACCAGTGCACTCGGTCTGGCCGCCCTGGAGTTGCTGGCTCGGGACCCGGACGCGGTCATGCTCTCAATGGCCGCTGATCACGTGATTGGCGATCTGCCGGAGTGGGAACGGGCCGGTCGCCTGGCGCTGGGGACGGCCGCCGGATCGGACCACCTAGTGACCGTCGGGCTGCGTCCCCGCCATCCCGCGACCGGCTATGGCTACATCCGAGCGTCTGGTCCCTACCAGGGCCACTCGGATGTTCTGGTCGTGGACGGCTTTGTGGAGAAGCCCGACTTGGAGCAGGCGACTGAATACCTGCGGGACGGCAACTACTTCTGGAACCTCAATACCTTCAGCTGGCGGGCTTCGGTGTTCCTGGACGAACTTAGACGATGGTCCCCAGAGCATTTCGATGGTCTGACGGCGGTGGTGAGGGCCGCCCGCGCCGGTGATTCCGCTGCAGCGGCACGCCTTTATGGATCGCTCTCGAACCAGGCGGTGGATTACACCGTTCTGGAACGAACCGACCGACTCCTACTGGTGCCGGCCCAGTTTGGCTGGGATGACGTGGGGTCCTGGCCTGAGCTGCACGAGATCCTGGCCTCCGATGCCGAAGGCAACTTTGTCCAGGGCGAGGCGGTTTTGGTGGAGAGCAAGGGGTCTCTTGTTCTTGGTGAAGGCTTACTTGTGGCAGGGATCGGGCTGGAGGACATGATCGTGGTCGTTAGTGGGAGCGCTGTCCTCATCTGTCCCAAGTCTCGAGCCCAAGACGTCAAGCTCCTGACCGAGCAACTCCGACGTACAGGCAAGATCAATTACCTTTAGGTGGGCACCATGACGCAAAGGATTAAGTTCGGTACAGACGGCTGGCGCGGTGTGATGTGCGACGACTTCACCAACCAAACCGTGGCCTATGCCGCCCAGGGGATAGCCGACTATATGGCCTCCCGGAGCCGTGATCCGTTGGCGGTGATCGGCTATGACTGCCGTTTCGCGTCGGAAGTATTCGCTCAGTTGGTAGCCGAAGTTCTGGCCGCGAACGGGGTTCCCTCACTGCTCTTCGATCGACCCACGCCAACCCAGGTCGCCTCTTGGACGGTGATCGACCAGCACGCGACCGGAGCCGCGGTCATCACCGCCAGCCACAACCCCTGGTTGTTCAATGGCGTCAAATACAAGCCCGAGACGGGCAGCTCCGCACCAACTGAGGTGATCGCGGCCCTTGAGGATCGGATCAACGACATCGCTATCGCCGGCCCCGCTGCCGTCAAGCGCATTTCGCCCGGTACGTATTCCGATCACCCACTGATTCGTGCCTATGACCCCAAACCGGCCTATTACGAACAGGTTGCCAAAATGCTTGACCTGCCGGCCCTGAGGGGGGCGGGCCTGAAAATCCTTCACGAAAATATGTACGGAGCCGGTTTCGACTACATCAAAGAGTTGCTCGGTGGAGCCAGCACAGCGGTGACGGAGCTTCACGCGGAGCGCAACCCATACTTCGGCGGAGTCAGTCCGGAGCCGATCCCGCAGAACCTGGCGGGATCCCTGGCCAGGATGGGGGAGGGTGGCTTCGATCTTTGCATCTGCACCGACGGAGACGCCGATCGGGTCGGGATCATCGACGAGACCGGACGCTTTATCACCCAGTTGCAGGTTTACGCCTTGCTCATGGTCTATCTGTTCGAGGTTCGGGGTTGGCGCGGCCCGGTGGTCAAGACCATCAACATGACATCAATGGCCGACAAGCTCGCGGCCCAATTCGGGGTAGACGTATACGAACTACCGGTTGGGTTCAAGAATGTCGCGCCCAAGATGATGGAGACGGATGCCCTTCTTGGGGGGGAGGAAAGCGGAGGCTTTGGCTTCAAGGGTCACATCCCCGAGCGTGACGGAGTCCTCGCCGGCCTTTTTTTCGCGGACATGATCATGCGCACCGGCAAGCCCCTTGGCCAGCTCCTGGCGGATCTGGAGGCCAGGGTGGGGCCCCACGCATACGCCCGCCACGATATTCACTTCAATCGAGAGGCCTTCGCCGCAGAGCGGGAGCGGATCCTCACGGCATTGGCGGATCACACTCCCACCGAAGTTGCCGGTGAGAGGGTGGTCAACGTGCGCGCCGACGATGGTTACAAGTTCTTTCTTGCCGACGGAAGTTGGGTGCTGGTACGGCTCAGTGGGACCGAACCGCTAATGCGGGTGTACGCGGAAGCATCGGATGCGGAGAAGGTGGAGGGGCGGTTGTTGGCTATGGAAGACTTGGTAGGAGTTGGGAGGGTTGTCGCGTGATCAAGTCAGCTGATTCAACCCGAGTGGAAAAGCCGTGGGGTTGGGAGATCCGTTGGGCGGTCACCGACCGTTATCTTGGCAAGATCCTGCAT
>DASZFH010000017.1:0-9114 GCA_035939985.1 Candidatus Dormiibacterota bacterium | reverse complement strand
CACGCTTCGCTGCGTCTCGACCAGGATGAATTCAAAAGCTCCCAGCTCGGTGCAATGCGATAGGGCGTCCTCCAAAGCTGACGCCGGTAACATCGCCAGCGCCACCGTGGCCGCCATCGCGGGCTCGGGATTGTACGGGCTGTCAGAGATGACCTCCCCCACCACCTGCTCGGTACCAACCTTGGTCAGCCTGACCTCAATGATCCGGCCCGCTGGGTCGATGACTGAGATCGTCTGGCCAGGCCGGCTACGCAACGACTGGGTGAGGTGGCGAGCATCATCACCCACGATCGTCACCTGGCCATCGTGACTGGGGGCGAAGAAATGGGGCAAAGCCGTTTCATTATCTCGACTTAGTCGATCTCGGCTTGTCTGGTGTTTGCAAATTCGACGCGGCGCGTCACAATGCAGCAGATGGCCCCCGCACCGACTCGACAGCTCGATCGTCGGCGCAAACCGCGCACCGCGCTGGTCCTAGCGGGGGGCGGAATTACTGGCGGGATCTACCAGGTTGGAGCGCTCCGAGCCCTCGACGACGTACTCATCAATCGCTCTGTGCTCGATTTCGACATTTACGTGGGCACCTCGGCAGGAGCCTTCGTGGCCACCCTGCTGGCGGTGGGAATCCCACCCTGGGCGATCGCCGAAGCTGCTCGTAACCCATCCCTTGGGCTTCAGCTACGCCTCTTCAGGCACGTCTTCAGTCCCAACCTGGCGGAGCTCTGGGACAGAGCCAAAAAGCTTCCGGGCCGTCTGCCTGCGATGGTCTCGGAACTGGCCCAACATCGGGGCAGTTTCCTGCTCTCTGATCTGGCTGCCTTCGCCTCGCTGATACTTCCCAGCGGGATACTCGATTCGAGACAGCTGGGCCGATTCATGGGAGACCTGCTCAAACTGGCCGAGGTGCCGACCGATTTCTCCCAGCTGGATCGCCAGCTTTACATCGTTGCCTGCGAGCTGGACAGCTGGCAGCGGGTGGTCTTCGGAGGCGACACCAAGCCCAAGGTCTCCATCCCAGACGCGGTCGCGGCCTCGGCCGCCATTCCGGTGCTTTTTCGGCCCGTCACCATCAATGGTTCGAACTATGTCGACGGCGGCACCAAAGGCCCGGCCGCCATCGATGTGGCCATCGATCATGGGGCCACCCTGGTAATCGTGGTCAACCCCCTGGTGCCCCTCGACGTGCGGGCCAACCGTAAACCGGACCATCTCCACGGGCTGGGCAACTCGATCGTCGATCTCGGCTTCCGAGCCATCACCAACCAGCTCGCCAGGGGCATGGTCCACGACAGCCTGACCGCCCACGTCCAGGCTCTTCAGAGCCAGCACCCGGACGTGGACATCGTCCTGATCGAACCTAACCCGAATGACGAGAAGATGTTCTTCCACGAAATCATGAGCACCTCGGCCAGGTTGGTGGTTGCACAGCATGGCTACGAGTCGGTGCTGGAGACGATGGGATCCCGCTCCGGCAGTCTGGCCAAGGTTCTCTCTCGCCACGGCCTGGAGGCATCCTTTGACTTATTCGAAGGCAAGCCTTGGACCGTTCCGGTGGAGAACGTCGAACCGGCGGAACTCGAGCCCCGGATTCAGCGTACGGTCACCCGGCCTCGCGGTCCAAGAAAAGCGTCTACCCCGAGGTTGGAAAGAGCGATGGATCGGCTCGAAGCCCAGTTCAGCGAAAAGCCGGCGAAGCAGAGGCGGCCAACCGGCGGCACGCTCGGCAACCGGCGGCCGCGCCGACCCGGCGCCAACTCCACCTAACTGGCCTAACCATTCTCTCGTGCGGCTTTGCGTTCAGCCCTCCAAAAAGGGGCCTTCCGACTTCCAAGAAAACCCGTCAAGCTAATCCAATGTCCCTTACGGTGACCGTCCGACTCTTCGCCCGGCTGCGTGAACTGGCTGGCACCGGCCAACTCCGAGTTGATCTTGAGCCCGGCTCCACCTTGGTCGACCTATACGGGATCATCCGCTCCCGGTTCCCCGGCATTCCGGCGGCGGCCGATATTGTCCGGCCCACCATCAACCGGGAATTCGCCGGATGGGATAGCGTGCCGGCGGAGGGAGACGAGGTTTCGTTCATACCGCCAGTTAGCGGTGGACGCGAGGGGCCCCTGATCGAGCTGACCACCGAACCCCTCGACCCTGCCCGGTTGGAGCAAGCGGTGAACAACCCCGCTGCCGGCGCGACGTGCACTTTCGTGGGACACGTCCGGGATAACTCAAACGGGGTACTGACGGCCTATCTCGAATACGAGGCCTACCAGGAGATGGCGGTAACTGAGATGGGTCGCTTGGCAGCGGAGGTGCTCTCCCGCTGGCCCGATGCCCGGATCGCGATCGCCCACCGTCTGGGACGGATGGAGATTGGGGAAGCTTCGGTGGTTATCTCCATCGCGACCCCTCACCGAGCAGAGGCTTTCGCGGCTTGTCAATGGACAATCGACCACCTCAAGGAGTCGGTGCCAATCTGGAAAAAAGAGTTCTCAGCGGACGGTGCCAGCTGGATTGAAGGCCCCCCCCACTTGCACAGTGCCAAAACAGTGCATCGGTAGGAGCCCGCGGGAGGGTGGGGGGGATACCGTAATTGGCACAGAGCGCAGGCGGGCCCCCCCACCGCCAGCGCTCTGTTTTGTTTCTGACCCGTCGTCAAAAACTGGTCGCCGCACGTCAGCGGAGTTGTTATGGGCCCAGGGAATAGCCTGCCCATCAAGGAGTGTGAAAACCCAGCGCTTGCACCGATCAAAACGGTGCAAGCGCACCGTGGCCGTTTCGGCCGCCTGCCCTAACTTGAATCAGCGAGAGCGCTGGCGGTTCCCCCCACCGTCCGGCGCTCTTTTTTGTGCCTCCGCCAAACAGTTCCCCAGCCTGGCGGGTGAGTGCGCATTTGAAAACATTGCATCGGCAGGATGATTCTGGTCGGCGCCAGCCCTAACGTGATGGGCACAGAGCGCACGGCGGGCCCCCCCACCGCCTTGCGCTCTTCTTTTTTGCCCGGCCAGCGATGCACCGCCCAAAAACCCGGCGCCCGCGGATCGGAAAACAGTGCAATCGCAGGAGGATCCAAGCGGGCCCCGGGCCTAACGTAATGGGCACAGAGCGCTGGCGGGCCCCCCCACCGTCCAGCGCTCTTTTCTATTCCAGCCGAGCCGCGGCAGGACTAAGCCTCATGCGGTGCGGGCCTCCACAGACCTTCTCGCGCAGCGGTCTTGTAACCCTGGCCCACCGATCGACGACCCGCAAATCGGACTTCAGTCTTTGACCCGAGCCACGGACAATCCGTCCCGAATCGCAACCACCAAGCCCTCAAGACGTGCGCTGGTGGCCACCAGCTGGTTGTAACGAGCCGCGTTACGAGCCTGCTGCGAGGCGGGCTGTGGGACCTCCCCCTGGCGCAGGGCGTTGTCCGCCAAGAGCAGGCCTCCCGGGCGCAGCTTTGCGAGGCAAGCCTGAAAGGCTCGCTCGGTTACGTCCTCGGAGCCAAATGAATTGATCAAATCGATGAAGCAAACATCGAAACGTGCGTCGAGTGCCTCCACTCCATGGATCGCATCCTGCTCAACCACATTCGCCGCCTGCTGGAGCTGCGCCTCGGCGAAATTGACCCGGGCCCGAGCAGCCCGCTCCGGATCGGTCTCGAACGTGGTCAGGTGGCCGCCAACCGTTCCGCCCAGGAGCCAGATCCCGCTGTAGCCGGTCGCCGTGCCTAATTCCAGGATCTGCCGTGCGCCGACCAGGCTGACCAGGAGGCGGAGGAAGGCTCCTTCCAATGGGCCTACGATAGGAATGCCCTCCGCCTCGGCCTCCTTCTCCAGCCGTGCCAGCACACGGTCCCGCTTGGGAAGCAGGGCGACCATGTAGGCCTCCAGCTCATCGGTCACCTGCACCGGTCTCAACTCACCAGCTCCAGCACCCGGTCGATCTCTATTTCGGTGTTGTAGAAGTGGGGGGCTAGGCGGACAAAATCGTCGTGCACCCGGCCTTCAACCCCACCCGCGGTCAGGACTGCGAGAAGGTCGGCAGCCACAGTCCCCGACCGGCGGAAGGAGACGATGCCTGATGCCTCAGTCCTGCTCCGAGGCCATGGCTCGACCACCTCCAAGCCGCGTGAGGCAAGACCGCCGCTGAGCCTCTGGGAAAGGGCCAGAACCCGGTCTTCAATCGCGGCCGGACCCAAATCCAAGATCAAGTCGACCGATGCCTGGAAGGCGGCTATGTCGAGCAGCGAGATGATCGACTCCTCGAACCTCTTGGCTGAGTGCTGGAACTCCACCCGATATTGGGACGGACTGCTGGTGGGGACCATCGTGCCCCAGCCCACCAGCGGCGGGCGGAGGCGCTCAATCAGGTCCGGATGAATGTAGGCAAAGCCCATCCCCACCGGTCCGAGGAGCCACTTGTAGGCCCCAGCCGAAAGATGATCGATGTTCATCGAGGCAACGTCGACCTGGACCGCGCCGACGCTCTGGATCGCGTCTACCGAGAAGATCACGCCACGGCGCCGACACTCGGCGCCAATCGCCGCCAGATCGGCTCGAAACCCGTTCCAGTACTCGACGTGGCTCAATGCCACAACCCGGGTTCGATCATCGACCAGCCTGAAGATCATCTCGGCATCCACCCGACCACCCCCCGGCTTGACCCAGCGGCTCTCCACACCCCGATCGGCCAATGCCATCCAGGGGTAGACATTCGTGGGAAATTCACGGTCGACCCCCACCACATTGTCTCCGGCCCTCCAATCCAAGCCCACCGCGAGCAGGGACAGCCCATGAGCTGTCCCGCGGGTGATGGCAATGTTTTCCGGGGAAGCGTTGACCAGGGTGGCCAGTGAGCTATGCAGCCGATCGATGATTGCCGGCCATACGGTGATGGCCGTGGGTGGGTTGGAAAGGCGTGCGGCCATCTCCACCACAGCCACCCGCGAGGGCTCCGGAAGCGGCCCCAGGCCGGCGTGGTTCATGTAGATGCAGGAGTCGGCGAACGGAAACAGTTTTCGGGCTTCGGTCAAATCCATCTTGCACCTCCGACTATAGGAGAGTGGAGCGGCGAAGGCGGTCGCTCTGGCCCCAGGCTGCTACCATCCGGTCCAAATGAGTTGGGTTCCCACGGTGATCGAGCATGAGGGTGGAAACCGGGAGCGCGCCTTTGACATCTTCTCCCGCCTGCTTCGTGACCGACTGATCATCGTCGGTCGCCCGATCGACGACACGGTTGCCAACCTGATCGTGGCGCAGCTCATGTTTCTGGCGGCGGAGGACGCCGAGAAAGAGATTCAAATGTTCATCAACTCGCCGGGCGGTTCGGTGGCCTCCGGTTTTGCCATCTACGACACCATGCAGTACGTCCGCTGTCCGATCATGACGGTGGCTGTGGGCCGGGCGGCCAGCTTTGGCACCATCCTCTTGATGGCCGGCACCAAAGGTCGGCGGTTTGCCCTTCCCAACGCCAGAATCCACATGCATCAGCCCCTAATCGGCGGCCGGGGGCTTCAGGGCCAGGCCAGCGACCTCGACATCCACGCTCGTGAGATCGTCCGGATCAAGGGCGTGATCAACGAGCTGATCCATGACCACACCGGTCAGCCGGTCGAGAAGGTTGAGCGCGACACTGACCGCGACTACTACCTCTCGCCCGAAGAAGCCATCGAGTACGGCCTCATCGACGGGCTCATCCAAAGCCCGGTCCAAGCCGTCGCAGCCGTCGGCTGACGACCTCCTAGAGCCCCGCCGATGTTGGTCCTGATGCGTTCTGACGCCGCGCCCGAAGAGATCGAGGCCGTAATCAAGCACATCCGCGAGCGAGGCTTCGAGCCCGTCCGGTTACCTGGGGCCGATCGAACTGCGATCGGAGTGTTGGGGACCAATCCGGCGGCAACTTTGCGCGATATGGTCATGAATCTACCGGGCGTACAGGACGCGGTGCCAGTTAGTAAGCCCTTCAAGCTGGTCGGCCGGGAGTGGAAGGCCGAGCCGACAGTGGTGGAGATCGGGCATCTTCGACTTGGGGATGGGAAATCGTTCGTGATCGCGGCTGGGCCCTGCGCCGTGGAATCGGAAGAGCAGATCATGTCCAGCGCAGCGGCCGTAAAGGCGGCGGGAGCCCACATCCTTCGAGGCGGAGCCTACAAGCCCAGGACCAGCCCCTACGCCTTCCGAGGCATGGCGGATGAGGGCCTCCGCCTGCTGGCCCAGGCCGGCAAGGCAAACGGCATGCCGGTCGTGACCGAGGTCATGAACGTGAGCGATGTCGAGGCGGTGGCCTCGCACGCAGACATGCTCCAGATCGGAGCACGCAACATGCAAAACTTCGCCCTGCTGGAAGAGGTGGGACGGACCCGCAAGCCCATCCTGCTCAAGCGCGGGATGAGCGCGACGCTTGAGGAGTGGCTGCTCTCCGCCGAATACGTCCTCAATCAAGGCAACCCGAATGTGGTCCTTTGCGAGCGCGGCATCCGAACCTTCGAAACCTACACCCGCAACACGTTCGACCTCAGCGCGGTTCCCGCGGTCAAGGAACTGAGCCACCTCCCCATCATGGTCGACCCCAGCCACGGCACCGGCCGCTGGTCACTGATTCCCTCGATGGCGATGGCCGGGCTGGCGGCGGGTGCCGACGCGCTCATGATCGAGGTCCACCCGAGCCCTGCCGACGCCTACTCTGACGGCGCGCAATCGCTGCGGCCGGACCGATTCGCGACCATGGTCGAGGGGCTGCGATCGCTGGCGGTGGCGTTGGGGCGAACACTCTAAGGGAGTCGGCCAGGATCGCCTCCCTCGGCACCGCCTAACGTATCATGTAACGACTATGGCTTCGGCGGTGCTTTGCTCAGTGTGCCACCAACCCCTCCGACTGGGCTCCCGCTCCGACTCCCGCTACTGCAGCGGCCGATGCCGCGTGGCAGCTCTCCGGGCACAGCGTGAGCCGGTTCGGGTGGCACGAAGCTGCGAGGTTTGCCAGGGACCGCTGCCGCCACCGAGAGGAGGACCTCGCCGCCGCTACTGCTCGGGCGCCTGTCGTCAGGCCGCGCATCTGCGTAGGCTGCGAGGGGTTCCCCTGTGGCTGCCCAAGGGCGGGCACGGACCACGTCCGCTAGGCATACAGGACGTGTCCAGGGAGATACGCCGGCAACTCATCGAGATGACCGCACGCAGACAAAAGCCAGGTTCAGGCAGTGACCTTCGGTTTCTGGAAGCACAGAGGAGAACTGGCATGAAATGGTGGCAGGACGTCGACCGGTTGCTGGCCAGAATCCCCCACGCAATCGTCGGCGGGGTGGCCAGCAACTCATACATGGCCCCGCGGTTCACGGCTGACCTCGACGTTGCCATCCCCGCCAACTTGCAGGGGGAGGCGGAGACGCGACTTGGGGAAGGGGGCTGGCGGCGAGGCGAGGAGCTGGACCTCAATGCGGATTCGGACCTGGTCGGATTCGCCTGGCACCGAGCTGACGGCGAAGACCTTGACATTCTGTCCCTGAACCACCCCTGGGCTGAAACGGCGCTTGGAGAAGTGACCCGCGTGGATGGGTTGCCGATAATCTCACTTCCGTACCTGGTCCTGCTCAAGCTCAGCGCCAGCCGGGCGACAGACGTCGCGGATTTGAGCAGGATGCTGGGGAAGGCATCCCAAAGGGAATTTCAGACAGTCGAAAAGGTAGTCCACCGATGGCGGCGGTCAGACCTTGCGGATGTCGCCCAACTCCGACAGCTGGGTCTCTTGGAGCGAGGCTGACAGCAGGTCAGACATCCAGTGACATCCCGTTCCGCGCCGCCTTAACGTCGATCCCAGTGCGCTGCGAGATCGCCTCTGCCACCTCCCAGGGATGAGCTCGCCAGACCGTCATTCCGAAGTGAGTCAGAATGGCGAGCCGTGGTTTTGCCTCTCGAATGATTCGTTCGGCATCGGCGACGCATAGGTGTGGCAGTTGGGGCCGGCCCTCCATCAGGACGACATGAATGATCATGACGGGGGCCGCATGCTGGGCGGCAATGCCCTCGTAATAGGCTGAGTCTGTGATCCAGCCCAGGGCGGCGGATCCAACTGGGTGAGCGGCAGCTTGGAATGTGAATCCATAGGTCTGCGTCCCATGGATGTGGAGCGGTGAGGTGCGGAACGCGATCTCTCCAACTGAATAGTTCGTCTCGGGTGCCAGTCGAACCACTTCTTCGGGGAAACCCATCAGATACTGTCGAACCACCGCGTCCCCGTCCAGGGCATCGTCGGGACAGAACAGCCGGCCGCGCTGCTTGAATCCACCCTCGGTCATCCCCTCCACCATCACGTTGACGTCGTTGCAGTGGTCGAGATGACGATGACTGATGATGATCCCGTCCAGTTTGGCCAGATCGATCTTGCGCTTGGCGTACTGAACGACCGCCCCCGGCCCGGGATCCAGGCAGAGCCGGGTGGTCCCCTCCTCCACGAGTAGGCCACCTGAGGCTGCCAATTGCTTGGCCACCATGAAGCGAGCTCCAGCAGTGCCCATGAAGGTTACTTTCACGTGACCGCGATCTGGGCCAGGTCAACGGTCCCCTCGCCCCCATAGAACCTTTCGTAGAGGCTGGCCACATTTGCCAACGTATCGATTTCGTCCGGCCGTTTGTCATCGCGGACCCGAAGGATGCGGGGAAAACGAAGCGCGAACCCGCTGGGGTGACGCCGGGATTTTTGGATCGAGTCGAAGGCCACCTCGAGCACCGTCTCGGGTTCGACAAGACGGCGACGTCCCTCATCGACCACCGTATGAGCCAAAAAGTGGCTGGTCATGGCAGCGATTTCGGCGTCGGTCAGGCCCGTGTACGCCTTGCCGACATCAAGCAGCTCTCCGCGGCCGCCGAGAACCGCGAAAGTGTAGTCGGAGAGCACCCCATGGCGCTTCCCATAGCCCCATTCCGCAGCGGTCACGACCACATCAAGCGTGGCCAAAGGCCGTTTCAACTTCAGCCATGCCTGGCCCCGACGGCCAGGCATGTAACCGCTGTTCGGATCTTTTAGCATCAGGCCCTCGTTGCCCCTATCCCGAGTTTCGAGAAACAGACGCTCAAGGTCCTGAACGTCAGCGGCGCGGTCGTATCGGGCAAGGACAAACGGGTGTTCCAGCCCGAGGGACTC
>DASZFH010000016.1:0-5253 GCA_035939985.1 Candidatus Dormiibacterota bacterium | reverse complement strand
TTATGGACCTCATCGACCAGCTCCGCTTTAACCTGCCGGAAGAAATCAAGCGCGCCAACTGGACCCTCCAAGAGCAGGATCGTCTGATCTCCGAGGCCCATGGCGAAGCGGCCCGAATCCTGGGTACCGCCAACGAGCGGGCCGAGGCGGCAGTTTCCGACCAGGAGGTTCTCAAGCGAGCTGAACGGCATGCGTATCAGTCGATCAAGGATGCCGAGGGGCGCTCCGAGCAGATCATTCGTGAGGCTGAGGGTTATGCTCTCGATCAGCTCAAGCAGCTTGAGGCTCACATCGGTCGAACACTGCACACCGTCAAGCGGGCGGTGGATGCGCTCCAGCCGTCGGATGCCGAAGCCTCGGACGAGCCGGTACCGTCTGTCCGGTAACCCCTGAGCGAGGGAGTTCGAAGCAACCGCCCGTTCCTGCTAAACTGACCCGTCGCTTATGGGACTTCCAAAGGTCAAGTTATCGAAGGGCCGAAAAGGCCGACGGCGTTCGCACAACGCGCTGTCGCTGGTTCATCACCAGCCCTGCCCGCAATGCCGGGCTCCGCGGCGTCCGCACACCATCTGTGCCAACTGTGGGCACTATGCCGGCCGAGAGGTCGTAAAGACGGCATAGCGGCTTGATGGTGCGGGTGTAGCGGTTGGCCCCCACCCGGGTCGCGTTCCTCTTCCCTGGCCAGGGGTCCCAGCATCCCGGCATGGGGCTTGAACTGCTTGTCGATCCCGATCTATTTGCACTCTGTAAGGAGTGCGGCGATGCCGCCGGGGTCGATCTGACCCGCCTTTTGACCGAGGCTGACGAGGATGAACTTCGGCTGACCGAGAACGCACAGCCGGCGCTCTGCTTCACCAGCATCGCGCTGGCGAGGGTGCTGGGCCGGGGCGGGGTCCATCCGGTCGCGGTGGCCGGCCATTCGGTCGGCGAATACGCCGCCCTGGCGGTGGCGGGAAGTATGTCTGCGGCAGACGCAGTCGCGGCGGTCCGCCACCGTGGGTTGGTGATGGCTGACGCGGTCCCAGCCGGAACGACTTCGATGGCAGCGGTTTTAGGGTTGGATCCACCGACTGTAGAGGCGGTTCTGGAGGGGGTCTCCGACGTATGGCCAGCCAACTACAATACGCCGACCCAGACGGTGATCGGGGGACGGATCGAGGCATTGGAAATTGCCGAGGATCTCTTGAAGAGGTCTGGAGCGCGGAAAGTCATCCGGCTCAACGTCAGTGCGGCATTCCACACTCCGTTGATGGTTTCCGCAGCCGCCAACTTAAAGACGTACCTGGACGGGATGAATTGGTCTGCTCCCCAGGTGCCGGTGATCGCAAATTTGACCGCCAGGCCTTACGAAGGGGTCGTTGATCTGACCGCGACTTTGGAAAAGCAGCTGTTTTCGCCGGTGCGGTGGGCCAACAGCGTGCGCATGATGGGAGAGCTTGGATGCGATGGGTTCCTAGAATTGGGTCCACGCCGGGCGTTGACCGGGATGATGCGGGAGTTGGCTCCCAACGCTTTCGCTGCCGCGATTGCCACCCCGGAAGGCTGTATCGAATTAGAAATGTCGGCAAAATAGGGGCCTGATCCGCCCACAACCAATTTGGAGGAAGATTTGGAGACCCAGAAACTCAGCTTCGAGGACTACAAGAACATCATCGTCGAACGTCTTGGCTGTGAGCCGGAGCAGGTCACCATGGAAGCGGCATTTCAGGAGGACCTCAACGCGGACTCGCTCGACCTTGTGGAGCTGATCTACGCATTCGAAGAGAACACCGGCCTGGAGATTCCCGATGATGATGCCGAGAAGATAGGGACGGTCGGGCAAGCCTGGGAATACATCCAGGAACGCTCCAACTAAGTGGGAGAGGCCGGCTAGGTGCCCAAAGCCGCGACTCCAGTACCAACCTCTACCCTGGACGAGCTCCAGCAGATGATTGGTATCTCCTTTCGAGACCCCCAGTTGTTGCTTGAGGCCATGACCCACAGCTCGTTCGCAAATGAGAACGCCTCCATCTCGCCACGCGACAATGAACGGCTCGAATACCTGGGGGACGCGGTCCTGCAGTTGATAACCGCCGAGTACCTCTACAAGCTTCGCCCCGAAGCCAAGGAGGGCGAACTCACTCAGGTCCGGTCGTCGATGGTCAACACCAATACTTTGGCTGCGCTATCTGAGGAGTTGGGTGTCGGAGCCTACCTCTACTTGGGCAAGGGGATCCTGCGAGGCGGAGGGCGAAACCTCAAATCACTGCTGGCCAATTCCTTCGAAGCAATTCTCGGAGCCGTCTTTCTGGATGCAGGGTTTGACGCCGCCTACTACTTCTACCTTGATCGATTCAGGGCGCTGACCGTTCCGATCGAGGATGAGAACCACAAGGGCCGGCTGCAACAGGTGGTCCAGACCCGGCTGGGTCAGACCCCCTTCTATGACAGTTCGGGAGTCCGAGGCCGGGGCGTCAAGCGCGAGTACACGGCCATCGTGTACGCAGGTACTGAGCCCCTGGGTCGGGGTCAAGCTCCAACCAAGCAGGCTGCCGAACAGGAAGCGGCCCGTGTTGCGTTGGAGACGCTGGATGGGGCCGGAAATGGAGCCCTTGAGGATCCACCCGCCCAGGCCTGGGAAAGCCCTCCGTCGGCCGAATAGTGAGGATATATTGGGGGGAATAATGGCCCCGCCTCCCAAATCTGGTGGCAGGCTTTGAGCGTCTTTCTGAAGGCAATGACCCTGGAGGGTTTCAAGACCTTCGCCCGCCGCACTGAAATTGATTTTCAGGCGGGCCTGACGGCGATCGTCGGACCCAATGGCTCAGGCAAGACCAACATCATTGACGCCTTCAAGTGGGTGCTCGGTGAGACCAACGCGCGTGATCTCAGGGGTAGCCGGATGGAGGACGTCATCTACTCCGGGGGGCTGCGGCGTTCGAGAGCCCCCAAAGCTCAGGTGACTCTGCTCCTCGACAACTCCGAGGGTGGACTCCCAGTGGACTATTCAGAGGTTGCCATCACCCGCCGGGTTAGCCGATCAGGTCAGAGCGATTTCTTTCTCAACGGGACCAGGGTTCGCCGTCGTGATGTATTGGAGTTGCTCCAGTCCACCGGCCTCACCATCGATTCTTACGCGTTGGTCAACCAGAGCAACATCGAGTCGATCGTCACCTCCACTCCAGCAGAGCGAAGAGGATTGATCGAGGAGGCGGCCGCCATTCGTGGTGTCAAGACCCGACGGCTTGAGGCGGCCGGCCAGTTGCAAGCACTGGCGGCCAATGTTGACCGGCTGAGCGACCTGCGTGGCGAAATCGAGCCTCGTTTGGAGTTGGTCCGGATTCAGGCCGAGGCCGCTCGGAAGGCAGCGGTCGCGACAGAGCGATTGGACTTGCTCCGGGGCAGCATTGCCTGGGAGGAGTGGCGAGAGGCCAAGGAAAGTCACCGCCGGGCTGAATCCCAAATCGGGTCACTGCGCCGCCGCCTGGTCGAAGCCCAGGCGGCGGCCGTGATCGCCGAGGATAGGTTCCAGGTAGCGCGACGCGAGCTGACCGCCGCCCAAGGTCGCCAGGTGGCTCACCAAGAACGGTTGGGGACGTTGCGAGTCAAATTGTCCCAGGCGGAGCACGGGCTGGCTTTGGCCCGCGAGCGAATTTCCGGGCAGGAGGCTCTTGCCGCCGCAGCCGAACAGGAGGACACCCAGCGCGAACTTCGCCTGGAAGCGGTGGCAACCGAGGCGAGCGCGCTTCGAGGGGACCTGGATCGAGGCAGAGCCGCTCTGGCCGCGGTACCGCAACCCCCCAATCCACCACCGCTCCCAACCGCTGAGGAATCGCGAGCCGCCCACCGCAAGGCTGACGCGGCCCGGCAGGCGCATACGGCTGCCTCCAACCAGTTAGTCTCCATCCGCGCTCGCCGAGAGTTGCTGGAACAGAACGCCAAGGCCCTTGCCGCCGACCTGGACCAGGCCCTATCGCAACTGGGTGATGCTGAGGCTGCGGCCGCCCAGGCGACGGCTGAGGCCCTTGCCATCCGAGAGAAGGCCTCCCGCCTTCGTTCGGCTCGCGCCGAATTGGAGGGTCTGCGCGCTCTGGTCGTCACTCCGGCCGAAGGTCTGAGACGGTTGGGTGAGGTTGTGGTTGCCAACCCTGGATATGAGGCAGCGGTGTCCGCGGTGTTGGGGCCCTTTATCGATGCCTGGGTGGCCCCTGATGAGTCCGCCGCCAATCAGTTCGTCGATCCCACCTCGCCCCAGCGGACGATCTTCTATCCGGCCGGGGAAAGCTCGCTGCTGGCGCAGTGCTTGCTTGAGCATGTCCGCGTCGAGCCTGGTTACGAGTCAATCGCCCAATCCTTTTTGGGCGATGTTGTCGTGGCCGTTGAGGGTAAGGTGTCGGTCAGTCTGAGCGGGATTTACAGACGGCCAGGGATGGTTCGGGCCGGAGATGACCCCAGGGCTCGACTGGATGCTCGTCGCCGCCTGCTTGCCGATGAGGTTGCCGCTTTGGAACTTAAATCGGTGCCGGAAGCCGACTCTGTCAATGCGGCCCGCCAGGCGGAAGCTGTGGTGGCTGGGCTGCGCTCGCGGGTGGGGGCTCGACAGCGGTTGGAACAGATGACTGGCGAGTTGGACCTGGTCCGAAAACACGAATCCACACTCGCTGGTGGCCTGGAGGAACTCGAGTCTGCCGCGGCGAGGGCGGAGGAAAGCAGTCGTAGCCTCAGCCAGGCCCTCGATTTGAGCTTGGCCCAAGCGGCCGAACACCGCGCCGAAGTTCAACGCCTGGATCAGGAACGCTCTCGGTGGCGAGAGCGATGCGCAGACCTGGAGAGACGTCTGCAGGGTTTGGACCAAGAACACCGGGTTGGTATAGAGGCTCGCGCCCAGCGGACCCGCCGCCGGGAAGCGGCCACTGCTCGGGCCCAGGAAGCAGCAGCCAGCCTGGTGGGCTTGGAGGATGATCTGACTGCGGCTCGGGCCGCATTGAAAGTCGCCGAGCAGGACCTGCCTGACCAGGCGGCTGAGCTGGCCGGGATGGCGAAGGGCCTGGTCGCGATCGAGGAGGCGCGGGTCGATGCTCGTTTGCGGGTGGGCGGTTTGGACAGTGAGCTCGCCCTACGCCTGAAGGATGCCGAGCTCGCCATGGCTCGTCTCGATGAAGTTAAGGCTCGGATGCCTGAGGGCCGAGCCCCGGAGGAAGTTCCGGGGGGGAAAGCACGGGAGCGGGAAATCCGACTCCTGGAACGGGAGTTGGTGGATATTGGACCGACCAA
>DASZFH010000015.1:0-10004 GCA_035939985.1 Candidatus Dormiibacterota bacterium | reverse complement strand
ATGGCTGGAAATTGACGGCCTGCGACTAGGTCCGCGGCCGACTTGGCCCAACGGCCGGCTCTTTCCAGCCCCTCCCAACTGAACTCCCAATCGCTGCTGTAGTGGTGCGAGGCCAGGTAGAGGCGAAGGGCGGCTGGGGATGCCTTGCGAAGTGCCTCCTTGACCACGACCAGGTTGCCCAAGGACTTGCTCATCTTGGTTCCTCCAAGGCGGACCATCCCGGTATGCATCCAGACCTTGGCGAAAGGTTGACCGGTAATTGACTCGCTCTGCGCACGCTCTGATTCGTGGTGTGAATAGATCAAATCACGACCCCCGCCGTGGATCTCGACCTGCTCGCCAAGGTGATGTCGGGCCATGGCGGAACACTCGATGTGCCAACCCGGCCGGCCCTCACCAAACGGCGACGGCCAGGCCGGCTCGCCCGGCCCCGACGGCCGCCAGAGGGGGAAATCCAAAGGATCATGCTTGTGCCCCTCGCCAACTTTGCCCAAAAGCCCCTCCGAGCGCAACTTGGCCAGCATTGAGCGCCGAGAGCGCTTCGACAGAAAGCCAAATGATGGGTATCGGGAGACACCGAAAAACGTTCCCTCGAGGGTCTGATATGTGAACCCGGCCGCGGCCAGCTCCGAGATCGCGGTCAGGATCTGTGGGATCTCTTCGGAGACCCTTGGCATCGCGTCCGGGGCCCGCCAGCCGATCGAGGCCATATCGTCTACGAAAGACGCCTGCTCGGCCCGAGCGAGAACCAGCCAATCCAATCCATCTCGATTGGCTCGCTCAAAAAGAGGATCGTCCACATCCGTTACGTTCTGCACATAGCGAACAGTCACCCCCTGTGCTTCCAAGTATCGAACCAGGATGTCGAAGCTTGCGAAAGTGGATGCATGCCCCATGTGCCCTGAGTCATAAGGCGTCACGCCACACACGTACAGCCTGAGCAGCGGCTCCCCCTCCCCGCCCCGACCGATCGGAACCGGAAGCAAATTGCCGGTCAGGGTATCCCTGATCCGGAGCCCGAGCTTATCCCCCTCCACCGACCGGGGCAGGGCTTAGGCAGTCACCTGGTGGGTGCCGACGGCCGCCCTCAGGATCTCCACCTTGTCGGTCAATTCCCATGGCACCCGCAGGTCGTCGCGACCGAAGTGACCGTAAGCGGCGGTGGCCCGATAAATCGGCTGGCGTAGCTTCAGGCCCTCGACAATCGCGCCCGGGCGAAGATCGAAATGGTCCCTCACCAGGGCAAGTAGGACTGGGTCGGGCACTCGGCCGGTGCCGAAGGTTTCAACCGCGATCGAGGTCGGGTGAGACCGCCCGATGGCATACGAAACCTGGACTTCACAGCGACTCGCCAGGCCCGCCGCAACCAGGTTCTTGGCGACATATCGAGCCGCGTAGGCGGCTGACCGATCAACCTTGGAGGGGTCCTTACCACTGAAGGCGCCCCCACCATGGCGGGCAACCCCGCCGTAGGTGTCAACAATTATCTTGCGACCAGTCAGCCCGGCGTCAGCGGCTGGACCGCCAAGCTCGAAACGCCCACTTGGGTTGACCAGGATCTTGGTCGCCGAATCCACCAGGTCGCGAGGAAGAACCGCGTCGATCACAAGTGCCCGCACGCCCTCTTCGATCTGGGAATTGGAAACCTCGGCGATGTGGTGGGTTGAAATAACGACCGCCTCAATCCGGCGTGGCCGGCCGTTGGCGTATTCAACGGTCACCTGCGATTTGCCATCCGGACGAAGGAAGGTCAGCTTGTTGGACTTTCGTACCGCCGCCAACTGGCGCGCCAACCGGTGCGCGAGCGAGATGGTCAGGGGCATCAGTTCCGGGGTTTCGTCGCAGGCAAAGCCGATCATCATGCCCTGGTCTCCGGCGCCCTGCAACTCGAACGGATCGACCACCTGGCCGGAGCGCTCCTCCAGCGAGTGGTTGACACCGGCCGCAATGTCGGGAGACTGCTCCTGCAGGTAGACGGTTATCTGCGCGTGATCGGGATCGAAGCCTTCGCCCTCACTCACATAGCCGATCTCCCGCAAGACCTCGCGAGCCGTCCTCTGGATATCCACCTCGGCCGTGGTGGTGACTTCCCCGATGACCGCCAGGAAACCCTTGGTGATGGCCGATTCACACGCGACTCTTGCCTTCGGGTCCTGGGCCAAGATGCCATCCAGGACCGCGTCAGAGATTTGGTCACAGACTTTATCGGGATGTCCTTCAGTGACTGACTCTGACGTCAGCAGATAAGACGGCGACGAGTTGAATGTGGTCATTTGGCAGTAGTCACCCCAACCGACGAGATTTGCCTTAGCCAACGCGTTGAGTGGCCTGGCTCCGCCAGTTTATCGCCATCCAGGCATGGCGTGCGGCGTGCGGCCGATGACTACCCGGCGAGTTCCTCGGCTGGCTCGTCTGAGACGGGTTCCACAGCTTGCATGACCCGGTTCTGTAATTCGAAAATCTCGTCAAGGACCCGCTCCAGTCGGCGTCCCTCCAACCGCTGTCCGGGAACCAGGCTGGCGGCCCCCAGGCTTGCGATCAGTCGGCGCGCCAGGGGGCCGTCGACCCGACTGCGACCCTCGAAAAGAGCGTCCTCAAGGACAAGAAGGCACCGGTCCAGAACGACCAGCTGCTGACGGTGGGGATTGATCATGTTCCCAGCACCTCGACGCGACCATCCTGAACACGGGTCCGCACCGCGCTGAGTGGGGAGATTTGATAAGTCGTGGCCAGCGCTTTGCCACTAGCGTCGAACGACACTTGGTGGCATGGGCAAATCAGGTTTTGGGTGGAGGAGTTCCAGTCGAGCGTACAGGGCAGATGAGAACAGATCGCGGACAGACCCCTGGTCTCTTCTCCGCGGCGAAATACGTAGGCCTGTACCGCTCCCGCAGTAACCATCACCGCCTGCCCATCGACGAAATCGGAGAGCGCGCCGACGTCGATCCAGCGGCCCGGGTAGGGCTCGATCACGTTGTTCGCGTCGGGGTCAGGCTTGACCGGATTGGTCGTTACCTTGGCGACAACCAGTGCCGCCGCCCCGGCCAGACCGACACCCAGACCAATGCCGGCGGTGATCGCCGAACGTCGGGAGACACCGGAGCGCCCGGACGAGTGGGCCAGCTTGGCCGCCAGCCGTTGCCGGAAGGCGGGCGACATGGCGGGATAAGCCTCTTTTGCAGCGGCCAAGCTGGCAGCGGCCATCAAGGCCTCGCGATCGTCCACATCCGCCGCTCCGAAAGCTCCTCGCTTACCACGAAGCATGTCGTCGACATGGCGGTTGAGCCGGTCGGCGTCATGCGCCTCAGTCATTTTGACCGCCTTCCAGCCCAAGCTTGGCCGCGGCGCGTAGCGCCCTCAGCTGCATCACCTTGACGTTCCCGACCGTAGTCCCAAGCTCATCGGCAACCTCTTTCAGCGCGTAGCCGCGGAGGAATCGAAGTTCGAGGACTCGGCGGTAGTTGTCAGGTAACAGCCGCAAGATTCGAGTCACGCGGTCCTGAGCGGTGCAATCCACGGGCAGGGAAAGGGTGGCCGCCGGCACATCTTCTGGGAGCTCATCTTCCGGAAGCCCGAAACGACGTGACCAAAATGTGGCCAGGACCGACCGAGCAGTCGCAAAAAGATAGGCCCGAATCGAGGCCCCTGCAGCATCGCCCCGCAGCCGACCGAGGGCCTTGAGCGCCACCTGTTGAGTCAGGTCCTCGGCATCGGCGCGAGTGCCCACCCTGGAGTAGACGAAGGCGTAGATCGAATCCATCTCGTCCAGGGCGGACTCAATGGCGGTGGTGGAGCCGATTTGGGGTAGGTCGATTATTTCGCCGCGCTCAGAGCGCACTTCGGACACCGTCACCGCCACGCGGCGAGAGGACTAACGCCACCGTCCACCATCCTTAACGCCTCCTCTGCTTGAAGTACCAAATATCCGGGGTCGCGATCCAAAAAGAGGAAGATCTCTCTCCCATCGATTACGTCGGCAGGTTACATCGCGAGGGGGTTAGGCACGAGGGCCATGATGGTGCCCGGGATAGGCGAATGTCCCGATCGCACGGGCCGCCTAGCCCATTGGTTGGACCGGCCGCGAAGCGCACTCTATAGGTCGCCCGGGGGGCACGGGCAGCCCAATCATGACGAACCCCCAGACGGAACCCATCAAAGGCGTCGCAGTCCACTTTGAGAACGTGCGCCAGGTGTACGCCGACCTGATCGCCCTCGACCGGCTGACCCTCAGCTTTAGCCAGGGTGAGCTCATCTTCCTAGCCGGGGCCAGCGGTGCCGGCAAATCGACGATCTTGAAGCTGATCAACGGCGAGCTTCGCCCCAGCGAGGGGATGTTGTGGGTGGATGGCATGTCGCTTCACAACCTTGCATCCAGTCAGATTGCCGATCTCCGCCGCAGGGTCGGGGTGGTTTTTCAGGATTACCAGCTCTTGCCCCGCCTGACCACGGTTGAGAACGTGGCCTTTGCGATTCATGTGGCGGACCTAGCGGTCACCCGAAGCCAGGCGGCCATTTTGGCTCGCAGTCAGCTTGAGGCCGTGGGGCTGAGTTCACGCCTCGATGCATACCCCAACCAACTGTCCGGCGGACAGCAGCAACGGCTGGCCATCGCGCGGGCCCTGGTCGGCAAGCCCCAGATCCTCCTCGCTGACGAACCCACCGGCAATCTGGACCAGGCCACCGCCCGCCCGATCATCGAGCTGCTGGAGATGATCGCCAGTTCGGGCACGACTGTTGTGGTCGCAACCCATGATCCCGAATTGATCCATTCGACCAGGGGTCGGGTGGTCACCGTGGCTCGCGGTCGGGTCGAATCCGATCGCAGCCTGAGAGCGGTCCTGTGCTGATGCGACCGCTCTTCATGCCACGCCGGGTGGTCATCTCCAATGCCTTCAGTCTGGTCGTGATGGACGCGGCCCGAAATTGGCTCCGCCATTTACCGTTCTTCGTCCCCGCGCTGGGATCAATGGGGGTGGCGCTACTGATGGGCGGTGCGACCGCGACCGCGGCGTGGATCGCCACCGAAGTCCTGCACGCAGAGGCCACCCAAGCCTCAGTCATTCACGTCTACATCCGCGATGATGCCTCGGCGGCCCAGACAGACGCCCTCACCTCCAGACTCAAATCCCGAGCCGGGGTGCTCTCGGTAGTGTTCGTGAGCAAGGATCAAGCTCTGGCCCAGGCCAGCACCCGGCCAGGACTCAAAGATCTGGCCGCTTCCGCCGGGACCAACCCATTTCCGGCCAGTCTGGATATCCGAGCCTCCAACCTGTCAGTTCTGAGCTCGCTCGATACGCTTGCCCGGCATGATCCGGCGGTCGACTCCGCCTATCCGACCTCATATGACGCCGGAGCCTACAGCCGAGTCGCGAACGTCCTTGGTTATGGGATCGGGGGAGCCCTCCTGCTCGTCCTGATGCTCGCGGTGGTCGCGATCGCGGTCACCACAGGTGGCATCCGGGCGGCCATTCTCACCCGGCGCGACGAGATCCGGGTCATGCGCCTGGTCGGTAGCCGGCCCTGGATGATCAAGGGCCCGTTCCTGGTCGAAGGCGCGCTGACCGGCCTTGCGGCCGGCCTCGCGGCCGCTCTGATTTTGGTTCCGGCAACGATTGCGCTGGTGAGCGCAAGCCAGCATTCCCTGGTACCCCTGGCACCGGGCCTGAGCCCCCTGACCGCCCTGCAGGTGGGATGGTTGGTCCCGGCCGCGGGAATGCTGTTGGGCATGCTCGCCTCTTCGATCGGGTTGAAGAAGCTGCCGGCATGAGAAAGTCGATCTTCGTCCTGCTGGCGTTCGGGCTCCTCAACCCGCTCTTGGCCCAGGCGGCCCCGGTTCCAACCCCAACACCCTGTCCATCGGTGGCGCCGCAAGGGTCACTCTGTGCGGCAGAAAATGAAAAGCAAGCCATTGATCAGATCCGGGCCCGCCTCGGCAACGACCTAGCCCAAGCGCTGGTGGTACAGCAGGACCTGGCCCAGTCGCTGGCGTCTAACGACACCCAGTTGCGCGCACTAAAGGTGCGGCTCGACACCACAACGCGGCAGGAATCCGATCTGCAGGCGCAGATTGACGGCCTCAGTCTAAAAATCGATCAAAGTCAAGCTCGGCTAGCCGCCGAACGAGCGCAGATCGCACTCCTGGCCCGGGCCGGGTATCGTCAGCCGGATTCGTTGTTGGTTGTCATGGCCCAGTCACCAAACCTGGCTGATTCGCTCACCCAATTGGACGATTTGATGGCTGCGGGGTCCCGGGGCCGCACGCTCGAAAGCCAGATGCAGAGCGATCTTGCCCAACTCGGATCTCAGAAATCCAATCTCGATCAGGCCAAGGCGGCCTTGGCCACCAACCAGACCGCTCTTGAGCGTGGATCCGCTCAGCTGATCGATCTCCAAAACCAGCAGCAGGCCACACTCGCACAGCTGGTGACCAAGATCCAAGCAACCAAGACCCAACTGGACGCAGCCAGCAGCCAATCAGCGGCTCTGGCAGCTCAGATCACCATGCTCTTGGAGCAACAGGAAACCCAGATCATCGCCACGGCCATGGAGCAGGTCTGGGAGCAGGTTGAGGTCATGGTCCAAAGCGGCGCAAACGGAGCGGCTCACGGTGATGCCCCCCAAGGCTTCGCCTGGCCGGAGACCGCGCCCGTTCTCACCCAGGGCTTTGGACCCTCGACCTTGGCCTTGGAACCTCCTTATCAACAGTTCCCCCATTTCCACACTGGTATTGACCTCGCGGAACCGGTTGGCAGCCCGGTTCTTGCCAGCGCGGCTGGGGCTGTGATGGTGGTCGGCAACGATCCTTTCGGTTACGGCAACTATCTTGTCATCGCCCATGCGGGAGGACTGGTGAGCCTTTACGGCCATCTCCAGCAGACCCTGGTGAGCCAGGGGCAAACAGTGGCTCAGAACCAGGTGGTGGGCTTGGAAGGGTCCTCCGGGAACTCGACTGGGCCCCACCTCCACTTTGAGATCCGCTCCGGATCAACCCCCCTTGACCCGCTCCTCTATCTTCCAGCACGGCCAACTTCGAACGGATAACGGCGAGGCTGCTCCCCCCTCGCGGGGGAGCTGGCGCTCCGCGCCTGAGAGGGGGATTAACTGCTCCCCCCTCGCGGGGGAGCTGGCGCCACGCGCCTGAGAGGGGGATTGGTAATAAGAAAGGAGCGGCGCACTTGGCGCCGCCCCTTTGGGTTCTCGAGTCGAACGCTTACATGTGTTGCGGCATGTCGGGGGTCGCCGCCAACCAGCTCCCGCCACCGACTCCGTTGCCGGTCGCGTCACCAGGACCGAAATCCTTCACGTAGGTGTACAGCGGCCAGCCTTTGTAGGTCACCTGGGGCGCGTTCTTGTCCGTGTTGGTCACGGTGCCAAGGCTCGATGCCGTCAGATCCGAGGTGCCGGTCGGAGTTCCCGTCGCGAGGGTGTAAGGGATCCAGGTGCTGGCACAGGTGCCGGTGCACTGGGGAGTGGTCTTACCGGTGTCTCCCTTGACGAAGTAGTACAGCGTCAGGCCATCGGTGGTCTCAAGGACGGTCTCCTTGGTGACGACGCTGGAAGCAACGATGGTGGATACGGTCGCCACCGTGGTGGTAATCGTAGTGGCGGTTGGACTTGGACTGGCCTGCGAAGCAGGCGATGCTGATGTACCGCACGCCATGAGGCCAAATGCGGACGCGACAATGAGAGCTCGGACTTTCAAGATTTCTCCTCCAATAACCGGTGTGGACTCCTCCGACGTAGCCTAACGCAGCAGAATAGCGCCTGGCACAACAACTTGCTGGAATAGCATGCCACGGTGACCTCCGATCGATCGTCAAAACCCCGAACTCGGATGTGTCGAGAGGCCTTCGGCTGTCGCGGGACTGGGGTGGATGCTATCCGATTTCGGACTAAAAATCATCTGGCATTGGTCGAGATTCAAATGTCAGAGGGCTCGAGAGTGGTGCCACCTGGATCGATTACGCTCACCGTCGATGAAAACCTCAAGCGCGATAACCTGGCAGGAATGATCCCGGCCGACTTAACCGAGGCCGTTCTCGCCGGCGAGACCATAACTTCCGCCGACGCCCTGGACGTCCTCGCACTCCCGGATTCCCAAACCCTGGCCCTAGTCCTCGACGTCAGCCGCATACGGCGGCGGCACTTCCAGGACCGCGTCAAGCTCAATTTCCTCATCAATGTCAAGAGCGGCCTCTGCCCTGAGGACTGCCACTACTGCTCCCAATCTTCCCTTTCGACCGCGCCGATTCACCGCTACGCGATGCTTCCCACGGACACCATCCTTGAGGCGGCGGGAATTGCCAAGGCCACCGGGGCCAAGCGGTTTTGCATGGTAGCAAGTGGACGAGGACCAACCGCCAGGGAGCTGGATCGGTTCACCATTTCGGTCGCCGCGGTCCGGGACCGCTACCCGGACTTGGAGATCTGTGCCTGTTTGGGACTCCTCCGCGACGGTCAGGCGGACAGGCTACGAGAATCCGGGGTCTACGCCTACAACCACAACCTCAACACGAGTTCAGACAACTATGGCGAGATCTGTTCCACCCACACCTTCGGCGACCGAGTGGATACCGTCAAGCGAGCAACGGGGGCAGGGCTGTCGGCCTGTTCCGGAGCCCTCTTTGGAATGGGAGAAACGGACGAGCAGATCGTTGCGGTGGGATTGGCCTTACGCGAGCTCAAGCCGGACTCGGTTCCGATCAATTTTCTGGTTTCCATCGACGGCACACCGTTGCAGGGCGAGAACCAACTCACCCCGCATCGGTGCCTGCGCATCCTCGCCCTCTATCGGCTCCTGTTCCCCGACGTCGAAATTCGGATCGGGGCCGGGCGCGAAACCCACCTCCGCTCGCTGCAGTCGCTCGGCCTGTTGCTTGCCAATTCGATCTTCGTGGGCGACTACTTGACCACGAAGGGCCAGGCCGCCCAGGCTGACCTGGATATGATCGCCGACCTTGGGCTGCGGGTCGAAGGCGCCGATGAGACCACACTCCCCAAACACCGCAACCTCGAGGTCACCCTCAAGACCGGCGTCCTCTCATAGGGCGTCGGGAGGTTCGCCTGGGGAATTGGTTCGTCCAAACGAGGAAACACTAAGACACGAAGGACGGGAGGAAGGTTTGGGGATTTGGAGCGACCGGCCACGTCAATCCAATCTCGTGACTGGTTCCGAACGCTCGCGATGGCAGCAAGCCCACCCTTTTCCGTCTCCGTGCGTCCTTCCATCACTTTGTGCCTTCGTGTTTCCTCGTCCCAGCCGATGCGCAAAACTTGCCTTCTCCGGAAGTGTTACTCGGCTGACATGTGGGGGTGGCGATAGTCTGTCGCTGGGACGAAGGTTTCTTTGATGGTGCGAGGGCTCACCCAACGGAGCAGGTTCAGCATCGATCCGGCTTTATCGTTGGTGCCCGAGCCCCTGGCCCCGCCAAAGGGCTGAAGTCCGACCACCGCCCCGGTCGGCTTGTCATTGATATAGAAGTTCCCGGCGGCGTTGACCAGCCGCGTGCTGGCGATGTCGATCGCACTCCGGTCGGTGGCGAAGATGGCCCCCGTCAACCCGTACGGACTGGTGCTATCGACAAGGTCCAGGGTCGCCTCGAAGTCGCCGTCTGGATAGGGGTAGACAGTCAGGATGGGACCAAACAGTTCCTCCTGAAGCAGCCGGAAATGCGGGTCGGTCGTCTCCACAATGGTGGGCCGCACGAACCACCCCGACGCTGAATCAGTGCCGCCGCCGGCGATCACTCGTGCCCCAGCGGCGGCCTTGGCGTATTCGATCGCTTCGCGGTGGCGGTGAAACGCCGCCTCGTCGATAACCGCGCCCATGAAATTGCGAAAGTCGGCGACGTCACCCTGAGGGATCCCCTCGACCTCGGCGGCCAGAGCGTCCTTCATCCCGGCCCACATCGAGGCGGGGATATAGGCCCTGGAAGCCGCCGAGCATTTTTGACCCTGATATTCAAATGCGCCCCGAACCAGGGCGGTGGCCAGGGCTGGACGAT
>DASZFH010000014.1:0-2139 GCA_035939985.1 Candidatus Dormiibacterota bacterium | reverse complement strand
GTGGCTCGAAACGATGAAGAAGGCGGTTGAATTGGCTCCTCAACACCTCTCCTGCTACACCTTGACTTTCGAACCGGGCACATTACTGACGCGGCGGCTGGCGCAGGGCAAGCTGCCTCCAGTCGAATCCGACCAGCAGTGGGAGCAGCTCGATCTGGCAAGCAAGTTTCTCGCCGACGCGGGCTATTGCCGCTATGAAGTCTCCAACTGGTCTCAGCCTGGCCGTGAGTCACGGCACAATCTCGCCTACTGGGGATGTGAGCCCGTCTACGGAGCGGGTGCCGGAGCCCACTCCTATGCGACCGATGGTTCCAGTGCCTGGCGTTGGTGGGATGTTGCCCTCCCTCGCGACTACATTGCGGCCTCCGCCCGGGCGTTGCCTGTGGAGGATGGCGAAGTGCTCGAGCCTGCCAAGGCAAGGGCAGAGGCGACGATGTTGGCCTTGCGTACCACACGTGGCATAAGCGTGAAGCAACCGATTCCCAAAGCACTGCGGGATCTAACCGGAGCGGGCCTGCTCGAAGTCAGCGGTGACCGTTTGGTTCCGACCCGGAGAGGCTTGGACCTGCACAATCAGATCGCCCTGGCCCTGCTTTAGGGACCTGACCTCCAGGCCCTTCGACTGGGGAGAGCGCCTAGGGCTGGCAGTCGAGCCGGTGCGACGACCCTGACCGAGAACTCCCTCTTATCACCCCGTGGGGCTGTAACATATGGCAGCGGTGGATGCGACGCTGTTCGACAAAGATCGGACGACAAAGATGACAGCGATCGATTTGGAGCTAACTCGGGCGGCTGCCGAGGTCAAGGAATTGGAGGCGCGCTTGCGGGTGGTGCCGATGAACGACATCGCCCTCGCCCAGGCGCTGGAACGGGCCTTGGCCTCAAAGCGCGAGCGTCTTGATCGATTGAAGGCTAAGCAGGAGGATCCAGACTCGGACTCCAGGTAGTTGACGACGGCGATCTCGCCGGCAGTCAATACTGGTAGGCATGAGTTTCATGATTCTCGGAGCTGGTGGCCAGGTGGGTTCCAGCCTCTGTGCTTTGCTGCCCGATGCCGTTACCTACACCCGCCAGGAGCTATCGCTGCTCGACTGGGTTGGCCTCCGGGACGCCCTCACCACCCACCGTCCGGCGGTGGTTTACAACGCCGCGGCCTATAACGCTGTCGATCGGGCTGAGTCGGAGCCTGAGGCTGCGATGGCCGTCAATGGCGTAGGGCCGGGAAGGTTGGCGGCGCTCTGCTCCGAGGTGGGGGCTCATCTGGTGCATTTCTCCACCAACTACGTTTTCGATGGCGAATCCGCGGACTCCTATCTCGAGGATGATCAACCAAACCCGATCAATGCATACGCGCGCAGCAAGCTGGCCGGGGAGGAGCTGGTGTTGGCATCACAGCCTCGTGCTCTGGTCATCCGGACCGCTGGTGTATTCGCGGTCGGGGGTTCGGCGGTCAAGGGCGGG
This sequence comes from Candidatus Dormiibacterota bacterium, assembly GCA_035939985.1. Lineage (GTDB taxonomy): Bacteria > Chloroflexota > Dormibacteria > Dormibacterales > Dormibacteraceae > DASZFH01. The sequence goes on along the minus strand of DASZFH010000014.1, from coordinate 678 downwards.
AGCCTCCCGGAGCGGATGCTGGCCCGGGCACGATCTGGAGAGATCGTGCGCCTCGTCGACGATCAGACCGTGAACCCAACCTACGCGCCCGATCTTGCCGCGGCCGCCGTGAAATTCCAAGCAGCCGGCAGGACGGGTCTTCTCCACGTGGTGAACGAGGGCTGCACGTCCTATTACGAGTTCGTGAGAGATGTCTTCGTCCGAGCCGGGCTCGACCCTGGGCTGGTTCAGCCCATCAGCTCGGCCGCCTTTTCGGCACCGGCAGCTAGGCCGCCACATGCCTGTATGGATTCAAAGCTGGTGCCATTGCTGCGGCCTTGGCGGGAGGCTCTACCGGACTTCCTCACCCTCCTCCCCGTACATACCATCTGAAGCCGATCCCCACTCGGGGGTCAGCGTTTAGTCCGGCCCGTCAATTTCCGACGTTGAACTCGTTCGTGGCCGATCCCGAGGCTGGGCCGAGGGTGCAGGTGACGATATTGTGGCCGGTTCCCGATCGCTCGCCCTGCTGTTGATAACGCCATTGCAAGACGCCGTCTGCGCCGGCCGTCTGGGGAGCGCCAAGGTTAGGGTCCGAAATCTGGCTCCCATCCGCGTCAGCGGTGGCGGTACAGGTCGCTCCAGCCGGTGCCTTAGCCTGGATCCAGCCGTAATCGGAGCCGGTGATGGTGACCGATA
>DASZFH010000013.1:0-6771 GCA_035939985.1 Candidatus Dormiibacterota bacterium | reverse complement strand
CTACAACCAGAAGCTGGGCGAGTTCGAATTTCACCCGGGCCCCGTTTTTGCCCAGATCCTGCTTGCCGATGAGATCAATCGCGCCACTCCCAAGACCCAGTCCGCACTGCTGGAGGCGATGGAGGAGAAGCAGGTCAGCATCGACGGGGAAACCAAGGAACTGCCTCGGCCCTTCATGGTCATGGCAACCCAGAACCCGATCGATCATGCCGGCACCTTCCCCTTACCCGAGGCGCAGCTCGACCGATTCTTGATGCGCGTTCGGCTGGGTTATCTCGATCTCGATTCGGAGGCGGCATTGTTGACCAACGATCGCATCGAATCCCCCTTCGAACAACTGCGTCCGGTGGTGACCACCGCCGAGCTGCTAAAGGCTCAAGAGGCGGTCGCGTCGGTCTATGTTCGCCCGGACCTGCGCCATTACGTTGCCAAGGTCGTTGCTCGAACTCGGGTTCACCCCGACGTCGCCCTCGGCGCCAGCACCCGGGGGACCATCAACCTCTTCCACGGGGCTCAGGCCAGGGCTGCCCTTATGGGTCGTGATTTTGTCCTCCCGGACGACATCAAGGCCCTGGCCATTCCGATCCTCGCCCATCGCCTGATCTTGCGGGCGGGCGTCGGATCTCGGAGCCAGGGTGCTGGAGAGGTCATCGGACAGATCCTCTCGACGGAGCAGGTGCCGCAGCTTCTCACCGGTTCCTGAGCAATTGGCCGAGCATCCCTCCTGATGGGCATTGTGCTCGCCCTGGTCATCGCCCTCCTCCTGGTCATGGCCTACCTCACAGCCGTCAAAGCCGCCTTCGTGCTCGGGTATGGATTGGCCCTCCTCTTTCTGATCTCGGGCTTGTGGCCTCGATTAGCCGGTAGCGGAATGAAGTTGGTTCGGGTGCTGGACCCGGGCGATCCCATCACCGGAGGGACATTTCGTGAGACGTTCGAACTCTCCAAGGCTGGCGTGCTGCCAGCCCCATGGGTCGAGGTTCGCGACCAGGGCCGGGTCCCCGGTTACCGGCCCGGCCGAGTGCTGAATCTCGGCCGAAATCCAGTTGCTTGGACCGTTCCGGGCATCTACCGTCGTCGTGGGTGGGCGGTGTTCGGTCCTACCATGGTTATCGTCTCCGAGCCCTTCGGCATTTTCCAGAGAGAAGAGGTCTTCCTCGCGACCCGGCGGGTCCTGGTGCGGCCGCGTCCGCTGCCAATTCCGGATTTACACCCTGCCGGCACCCAACCGACCGGCGAGTCACCTCAGACTGGGGCCTGGGCCGATCTTCCCCCAGACTCATCCAGCATTCGGGATTACCAGCCCGGGGATGCCTTCGGGCGCATCCACTGGCCCCTCTCAGTTCGCTCGGGGCACCTGGTCAGTAAGACCTTTGAACAACCCCTGGCCGGCGACCTCTGGATCCTCCTCGACCTCGACCGAAGTACGCACCTTGGTGGCGGATCGAGCTCGACGGTTGAGTACGCGGTCAGTCTGGCTGCCTCAGCCGTGGAGCAGGCATCAGCGCAGGGCAGGTCGGTGGGGCTGCTGGCAACTGATGCCGTCGGCACAGTCATCAGCCCAGTACGGGCGGATAGGGTCGCCACGGTTCTGGACTACCTGGCCCTGGTTGAGGCGGATGGTTCCCGGCCCCTGGCTTCTTTGTCGGCGAACGAGCTCCGGCCATTGGCTCGGCAATCGACCGTGGTTATCACCGCTAGTAGCGACTCCCGTTGGGTGAGCGTGATCTCAGACTTAGCCGCGAGAGGGTATCCTCCCGTCGTCCTCTGGCTCGACGCCACGGCCTTCGCAAGCTCGGTTAAGGGCCCAGCGACCGCTTCGTCTCCCCCTCGCACCCCCGGCCTGGTTGTGTATCAGATCCGACCGGGCCCGACCGGGCCCGACCTCACCTCTCCGGGCGCTGGGAACTGGTGATGGTGATGGTGCAGACGACCGTCGCCACCAACCAACAGGCCGCGGCAGCCAGGATCCCCAGTGGTGCGGAAGCTGCGACCAGAGGCCCGGCCAGGCCAGACCCGACTGGCTGACCCAGCCAGTTGATGCTGGCCGAGACGGTCATTGTTCGGCTCAGCCACTGGGGCTCAGTCGCGCGCTGTCGAAGCGAGAAGAACGCCACCTGGAAGGGGCCGTCGAAGAAGCCCGCCATGCACATGGCCAGCATGGCCAGGAGAGGACCTCTGCTGGCCAGGAAAAGGATCGCGCTGACCGTCATTCCGCCCAGTGAAACGGCGGCGATCAGCTTCTCTCGACCTACTGTCCCGATACTGGTGACCAGTACCGCTCCCAGTGCCGATCCCACCCCGTCCGCCGCCCAGAGGACACCGACCAGGGCCGGGCTGGAGCCGGGCCATTTGAGGACGATCACCGGCAGCGCAACAAACCGCAGGCCGGTGCCCAAATTGGCTATCGGCATGGTGAAGGCGATGGCTCGCAGATTTGGCGTTCTAAATAGATAACGCAAACCGCTCCAAGCGGAAACCAGAACGCTCTCAGGTGGATTCCGGGTCGTGACCGGCGCCTTGATCGATAGGATCAGGATTCCCGCTATCACCCAAAATCCGCCGGTCAGGGCGAAGGTGAAGTCAGGTCCGACCGCCGTTAGGACGATTCCCGCCACCGCCGGGCCGGCGATGTTGACGAGGCTCATACCCGCGCTGTCGATCCCATTGCCACGATCCCAAAGGTGGGGAGGTAGAAGCAAGGGGACAAGGGTTCTACTTCCGCCCACGGTCAGGGGCATGGTCAAGCCGCCCAGAGCGGCGATCACGAGCAGAAAGGGAGGGCTCAGATGCCCGCTCAGATTGAGCGCGAGGAGCGTGGTGACCATGAGGCTCCCGGTACCCAGATCGAGGGCGATCATCCTGACCGGTCCATGGCGATCGAGAAACACCCCCGCGATGGGGCTGAGAATGAGCCCTGGAGCCAGGCTCGCGAACGCGACCAGACCCGCCAGCACAGGAGAGCGGAAGTGTTCGAGCGCAAACAGAACCAGGGTCAATCCGAAGATATTGCCGCCCATCCGCAGTAGGTTCGAACCGAGTACGAATCGGCTGAAATCCGGCCGAGCGAGGATAGCGCGGAATGATTGCGGGTCAGGATGCTGAGCGGGATTCATTGGGGGGTGATTTGGAGGCTGGGGCCCAAGGCGCATTAACCTAACGGTGAGTGACTCGGCTAAAGGTATCCCCCTCGGGACAGGTCTATGACATCGACATCCCCCAACCCAAGGTCACCCGAGATGAAGGGGGAGGATATTACGTGCATGGCTGGGGCATCTTCATCCGATTTGAGAACAGGGACGAGGCCCTGGCCAAAGTGCGGGACTTGGAGATCCAGGGCAAGCTCGGGGGCCAGCATCGGTGAACGTCGAGGGACGAGAATATCCAGAACTGAGCTGGGAGATCGAAGCCGACGGAGCTGCCCGTTTCGCGAGCGCGGTCGGGGCTGACGTCGGGGATGGTGTTCCGCCAACCTACAGCGCGGTCTACGCACTTTTCCCGACCTTCGGTCAGCTGCTGGCGGACGAAGAGGCGGCCGTGGACTTTCGGATGTTGGTTCACAGCGAGCAGGAGTTCGAATGGCTGCGACACCCAATTCCGGGAGAAACCGTGACCTCTGTGGGTAGGGTTCTGGAAGACAAGGAACGTCGCGGCATGCGCTTTTTGACCATTGCAACAGACTCTCGCGACGCGACTGGAGTGCAAGTTTGCCGATCGCGAATGGTGGTTGTCATTCGGGGCTCGCAATGAGCTCGGCAGTCGGGGATCAGCTCGACCCGCTCTCGGTCGTGATTAACCGGGAGATGATCGCGGCGTACGCGGTGGCATCGGGCGATACCAATCCAATCCACCTTGACGAGGATTTCGCCCGCTCCGTTGGGTTACCGGGGGTGATCGCCCATGGCATGCTCCAAATGGGCTTGCTGGCCAGTTACCTGTCCCAATGGTCCGGGTCCGGAGGTCGCCTCGGTCGCCTGCGGTGCCGCTTTTCTGGGATGGTCGAAGCCGGCGACTCACTCACCTTCGGAGGTCGCGTGCTGGCAGTCTCTGATGATCAGGTCAGCCTTGAGGTTTGGGCCCTGAATCAGAAGGGAGAAAAGGTCCTCAGCAAAGGCGAAGCCTCGATTCGGATCTAGGCAGGCTGTTTCGGGCCTAGTATGATGCAATGCGTCATCGAGGGGCAATGCCCCCCAGAGGGAGGGTTACATGCCCATCGATTTCAGTCTGACTCCCGAGCAGGAGGAGATTCGCCAGCTTGCCCATGAGTTCGCTGAGAAGGAGATTCGTCCCCGCGCCCCGGAATTCGATCGCACAGAAGAATTTCCTCACGAGATAGTCAAAAAGGCTCATGAACTCGGACTGACCCCATCCGCGTTCATCCCCGAGCAGTACGGAGGTCAGGGTCTCGACTTTCTTACCGACCTGATCGTCACCGAGGAGATCCATTGGGGATGTGCGGGGATCGGCGTCTGCATCCAGAGCCCTGGCCTGGCGATCGCTGGAATCCTGGCCATGGGGTCGGAGGCACAAAAGCAGCGCTGGCTGCCTGAATTCTGTGACCCTAAGCGGGTGGTGCTCGGAGGCCTGGGCCTGACCGAGCCAAGTTCCGGGTCAGACGCGCTGGCGCTGGAGACCACCGCCAAGCGGGTGGATGGAGGCTACCTCCTCAACGGCACCAAACAGTTCTGCACCAACGGGGGTATTGCCGATTACCATGTCATCTTTGCGACCACGGACCGCTCCCTGGGGCCTGCCGGTGTGGCGGCATTCCTGATCGAGAAGGGCACCCCCGGCCTCAAGATGGGGCGCAAAGAGGAAAAGCTCGGGGTGCGAGCCAGCCACACCGCCCAGGTCATCTTGGAGGAATGTTTCGTCCCCACGGATCACCGCCTCGGTGGGGAGCCAGGAGACGAGGGCGCGGGCCCGGGCGCGCTCGGAGCTCTGATGACTCTGGAGGCAACTCGACCTGGGGTGGGAGCAGGAGCCTTGGGTATCGCTCGCGCCGCCTATGAATTCGCCCTCGGCTACGCCATGGAGCGCCAACAGTTTGGTAAGCCGATCATCAAACACGAGGCGATCGGATTCAAATTGGCCGACATGGCGATGAGGATCGATGCGGCTCGGCTTCTGATTTGGAGGGCCGGTTGGATGGTGGAGCAGGGACTTCCATTCGTACGAGCAGAGGGGTCGATGGCGAAGTGCTTCGCTGCGGATGTGGCGATGGAAACAACCGTCGAAGCCGTCCAGGTGTTGGGCGGTTATGGCTATATCAAGGAATACCCGGTCGAGAAGTTCATGCGCGACGCGAAGATCTACCAGATCTGGGAGGGGACCGCTGAAATCCAACGGCTGGTCATCTCGCGCGCCATCTCAGGCGCCCGGCGATCGATGCAGGTGGCTCATTGATGTTTGATCTAACCGGCAAGGTTGCGGTGGTGACAGGGGCCTCGCGCGGTCTGGGACGTGAAGATGCTCTGACCCTGGCCCGAGCCGGCGCCGATGTGGTCATAACCGATGTCTTGATCGAATCCGACCCTCAACTCCAGGAGGCCGCGGTTGCGGCCAACAGCCCCCTCGCCGAGGTCGCGGCGGCCCAAGGATGGGTTTACTCCAACCGGACGGCCGAGGACATCCGTCAGATGGGGCGGCGGTCGGTCGCCATCAAGATGGATGTCACCAACCGGGAGCAGATTCGCGAGGTGTTCGGGCAGGTCAAGGACCAGTTCGGTCGAATCGACATCCTGGTCAACAATGCCGCCACCCTCGACAACACAGCTCAGATCCAGAAGATGTCCTACGAACTCTGGGACAGGGATATCCGGGTTAATCTGACCGGCGCGTTCAACTGCACCAAAGAAGTTTGGCCCTATATGCAGGAACAGGCTTGGGGCCGCTTGCTTTTCATGGCTTCGGTTGCTGGAACGATGGGCGGTTTCGGCCAGGCCAGCTACTCGGCATCCAAGGCCGGTCTGATCGGATTGGCCAAGACATGCGCCCTGGAGGGGGCCCGCTACAACATCACCTCCAACGCCATCGTTCCCGGGATCATCGCAACCGAGGCCTTCAACCTCAGCAGCATGACCAATCCTCAGATGAACGAGCGCATGGTCAACAGCACCGTGTTCAAACGTCCCGGTCAGCCGGTAGACATTGCCCATACCATCACCTTTCTCTGCACCGAGGAGGCTGGGTACATCACGGGCGACGCGATTGAGGTTGCGGGTGGCATCCCCCTCTTCGTCTTCTGATGGCTGACACTCTGGATGTCCGCCGGGAGGGCGCGGTGACCACGGTGATCATGCATCGTGGAGGTAATAACGCGATCTCGAACGACCTGGTGGCAGACCTCAAAATCGCTTTCGAGGACTTGGGCAAGGATCCCGTCACCCGCGTGATCGTGCTCGCCAGCGAGTACGAGAAATACTTCAGTGTCGGCGCGGATCTGGGCAACCTGGGGGCGATCGATCGCGAGGCTCCTGATGCCGCCGATCGGATTATCGCCATGGTGAGACCGCTTCTGGCCGGCTTCGGGGCGATCGAGTCCTGTCCCAAGCCGGTGATCGCCGCGATCAACGGCCACGCCCTCGGCGGGGGGTGCGAATTGGCGCTGAGCTGTGACTATCGGATCATGGTGGAGGATGGCCGCAGCTTGATCGGCCAGACGGAGGTTGCGCTCGGAATCACCCCTGGAGCTGGGGGTACCCAGCGTCTCACCCGTTTGATCGGAAAGGCCAGGGCGCTGCCCCTCATGATTGAGGGGACCCGGCTCTC
>DASZFH010000012.1:0-6932 GCA_035939985.1 Candidatus Dormiibacterota bacterium | reverse complement strand
TTTCCCACGGATTGGAAAGCCTGGTCGCGGACGGGATTGTTGGTGACCCCGACGGCCTGGCCAGAGTCCTGGAGACAAGTTTGGCCAAACGAATGGCAACCTCGGACCTGGTGTCGCTTATAGCCACCCATCGAGCTATGTCGAGCGGCGATCTTGATCTCGTGACCGCAATCGACAGGACGTTGACCGCGACCAAACTCGGGAGCGAGGAGCGGCAGGGATCCGAACGTACTGGGCGTAGGCTCCTGATTGAGGTGGGCCGAATGCTCGGAGAGACCAATCCGCACCCAGCTCGGGAGTACTGTCTTCAGGTTGAAGGTGGATGCGCGCCGGGGAACTGGGCCGTCGCGTTCGGGATCGGCGCCTGGTCGCTCGAGATCGAAGCCCCGCACGCAGCCCTGGCCGCGTGCCACAGCTTCACCTCAGGGCTGCTCGGTGCCGCTATGCGGTGCATGAAGCTCGGCCATGGCGATGCCCAACGGTTGCTCCGCGAGGCCCAACCGACCATGGTCGCAGCCGTGACCGAGGCCCAGCGGGTCCCCTGGCCACAGATGTTCAGTGGAGCTCCCCATCTGGATATCGCCACCGGGCGCCACCAACAGCTCGAAGCTCGCATGTTTGCCTCGTGAGCCGACCGCTCCGGATCGGGATCGGCGGTCCCGTTGGCTGCGGCAAGACGGCGCTGATCGAACAATTGGTACCGGTCCTGGTTGAGCGGGGAAGATCTGTGCTCGTGATCACCAACGACATCTTTTGCCGCGAGGACGAGATCCACGTTCGCGCCACCATCGGTCACCTGATCGGCCAATCGCGCATTGCTGGAGTGGAAACCGGAGCCTGCCCCCACACGGCGGTTCGGGAGGATCCGTCGATGAATTTGGCCGTTCTGGGCGAACTCGAAGCCAATCATCCAGCCTCTGATTTTGCCTTCATCGAAAGTGGCGGGGACAACCTGACTCTCACCTTCAGTCCCGAGCTGGTGGACCTCTACGTCTATGTCGTCGATGTGGCCGGCGGAGACAAGATCCCTCGTAAACGAGGCCCAGGAATGATTCAGGCAGATCTTCTGGTCATCAACAAAGTCGATCTCGCCCCCTACGTGGGAGCAGATCTGGCGGTAATGGAACGGGATGCCACCGCGCTCCGCGGGGGCCGACCGATCCTATTCACCAATTGCCGTTCGGGCGAGGGGGTCCTCGCGGTAGCTGATTCCCTGGAGGCTAGCAAGCTCGCCGGTGGTCGTTGAACCCGTGCGGGGACAACATGGCTGGGTCCGACTCGAGGCAACCCATCTGGACGGCAGGACCAGACTGACCCGGCTTGAGAGTCAACCTCCCGTGCAAGTCATGCGGGCCATCCATAGCGACGACGCCAACCCCGATCTGGCATTCGTAACGCTCTGCTCGCCATCGGGAGGGATTCTGGACGGAGACCGATTGGAGATCAGCCTTGACCTCGAGTCCAGGGCTCGAGTCCACCTCAACACCCAATCGGCAACCAGGATCTACCGAATGCCCCATGGCCATGCGGAGCAACAAATCGATCTGCGCCTAGAGGCCCACTCAACCTTGGAGATGATCTTCGACCCGTATCTACCGTTCGCGGACTCGGAGCTGCGCCAAACCTCACGGTGGGTGGTGAACAAAACAGCCACTCTCATCGCCAGTGAGGTGGTTGGTGCCGGCCGGGAGGCGCGTGGTGAAATCGCGGCCTACCGACGTTTTGCCGGTAGCCTCGAAGTCAAACGACCCGACGGATCGCTCCTTTTTCGAGACACTTATGACCTGCGGCCCGATTCGTACGGAATCGGCTTGGGGCCTGGATGGTGCGCATTAGGGACTCTGCAGGTGGTGGCACCCAACTTCGACTCAACTGCCTGGAAATCGATTTCGCAGGAAGGGTCACAAGTTGGCTGGAGTGACCTGCCCAACCAGGGTGGAGCTTGGCTCAAGGTCCTGGCCGCAAGAACCGAAACCGCCCAGCGAGTGGTCACCGAGGCCTGGATGATCGCCAGAGCACAATTGCTTGCCTCCCCGCTGCCTCCCCATCGTCGAGGCTGAATCACCAGCGCGACGCAGGACGAGGGTGAACCGACTACCGATGCCGCGAAACGACTCGACCAGGATGTCCCCACCATGACGCCTGGCGAGCTCCCGCGAAAGATGAAGCCCCAAGCCGGTTCCGGGTATCTCTTTATATTGAGACGGTACAAAGCGGCTGTACCGGTCGAAGAGATGAGGAAATACATCGGCGTCGATTCCGATCCCCTGATCGGTGACGCTGATAAAGGCGCCATCCCCCGAAGCCCACACCCGAACCGCAATCGCACCTCCCGATGGGGAGTATTTGATCGCATTGTCAATCAAGTTGGCGACAACGGTTTCCAGCCGGTACCGGTCGCCCACCACCATCGCGGAATCTTCAGCGAGGTCGAGTTCTAGCCGCTGGTTAGCGTTGAGCTGCGACCGCTTGACCTCAACCGCAGCGGCAGCGATGTCCCGACAATCGATCTCCCGTCGGGACAGCTCCAGGCGGCTGTCCTGCAACCCGGCGGTCTCCAGTATGCGCACGGCCATCGCCTCCATTTCCCGCACCTTGCTGGTCATGGTTGGTAGCACTTGCTTCAAGTCGGACGGATCGAGAGTCCCATCGTCGAGCATGGACAGGTAGCCACCGAGCACCGCCACCGGCCCACGCATCTCATGGGAGACAAGGGTCAGAAAATCGGTCTTGACCTGCTCTAACTCTTCCATCCTCTCCGCCTGATGTTGAGCTTGCTTGGTTTCTTCCTTCTCGGCCTTGGAGCGAAGCTCCTGCTCAAGCCTGACCTCAGTCATATCTCGGACCACCTTGCAAAATCCACGCAGGGCCCCGTGGGGACCGAATACCGGTGTGATCGCAACGTGAGCCCAAAAGGATGAGCCATCCCTGCGAACCCTCAGCCCTTCTTCTTCAAACCGTCCGTCACGCGCGGCCACGACAAGTTCGCGCCTGGGCTTATTGGCGAGCCGGTCTGACTCGGGGTAGAAGACCGAGAAATGACAACCAATGATCTCATCAGATCGGTAGCCGTTGATCCGCTCCGCCCCGGCATTCCAACTGCGGATAAGACCCTCTCGGCTCAGAATCACAATCGCACAATCGGTCACGCTCTCGATCATCAGGCGAAAGGTTTCTCCCCTGTTCGGCCACCTGGGGCCCGGTACCCGACCTCCACTCGCAGACGCCGCCTTGGGCGGTTTCTGTGATACTGCCATTATCATATCTTACCCCATCTTCTTTGGGTGATTGGTCTGATCGGCTGCTGGTGCCCCCGGTGGGAGTCGAACCCACACTGGACCGATTTTAAGTCGGCTGCCTCTGCCGATTGGGCTACGGGGGCGGTGACACAGCCAGGGTAACGGCCTAGCTGTATTCGTAGAAGCCGCTGCCCGATTTGCGGCCCAGCTTACCCTCGTCGATCATCCGCTTGAGAAGAGGGCTCGGTGGGGGGCCCTCGCCCAGGAGCTCACGATCCACGAACGCGCCATACACGATGTCGATACCACTGAAGTCGAGTAATTCGAACGGTCCCATCGGCCAGTTCAGCCCCTTCTTGATGGCCAGGTCGATGTCAGCCACTTCTGCATAGCCACCTTCCAGGAGGCGGAGCGCTTCCTCCAGAGCTGCGAAGACAACCCGATTGACGATAAATCCGTGTGCCTCCTTTCTGATCAGGACCGGCGTACGGCCAATGCGTCGCACGAACTCCATCACAGCCTCGATTGTGGAGTCGGAGGTTCGGGGTCCCTTCACCACCTCGCATAGATCCATCACCGTCACCGGGTGGAAGAAGTGCAGGTTGCAGCAACGATCCGGTCGGTTGGTGACAGGCGCCAACCGGGAGATGGCGATGGAACTCGAATTGCTGGTCGGGATGGCCTTGGCGGGCGCCGCCTGATCGACGGCTTTGAAGACATCTTGTTTGGCCTGCAGATTCTCAACAATGGCCTCGATCACCAAATCCGCCCCCTGTACCGACGCCGCAAGGTCGGTCCCCATCTGGATCCTGTCCCAGGCGGCAGAAGCGTCCGCCGCAGTCAGCCGGTCCTGACTGACCCGGCGATCCAGGATCGCCTGAATCTGGGCCCGAGCCTTCTCCAATTGGTCGGGCGCCGAATCCATCAATATGACCTGGTGGCGACCGCTGAGAGCAGTCTGGAGCGCAATCTGGGCCCCCATGGTTCCGGACCCGATCACAGCGACTCTCTTAATCATTCTCGTCTTAACTCAACCGCCAATAGGCATGGTCCCATCGCACCAGGGGCTCTGTGGAACCCAAGGCCAGGCCTTCGACCCGCCCCACCACGATGTCGTGGTCGCCGGCCCTGTGCACCGCCTCGACGACACACTCCAGCTGGGCAGCTGATCCCTCGATCAGTGGCAACCCCAGATGTCCGGTTCGATAGTTGATTTGCGACCAGGCCAAGTCGACCACCGGCGCCTGACCCGCGAATCGTTCGGCAAGGAACTCCTGCTCGCGGGCCAGGACATTGGCGCTGAATCGCCCGCTGGCCACGATCGCGTCGCGGGCCAAAGAAAGCACCTCCAGGCAAACCAGAATCAAAGGGGGTTCGATCGAGACTGAAACCAGGGTTGACACGGTCATGCCCCGAAATCCGCCTTCGGTCATCGTCGCCACCACAGACACACCCGAGGGCAGCCGCCCCAGGACCTCTCGCAATTGGTCGCGCCCTGGGCGATTCACAGCCACCAAGTCCGAATCTACAATGTTCCGGTCAAGGCGACGTGGCCAAGTGGTAAGGCAGAGCTCTGCAAAAGCTCGATCCCCAGTTCGATTCTGGGCGTCGCCTCCAAAACCCAGCATGTTCCCAGCCCATTTGGGGTGAGAGAAGGAGGTGTCCGGCATGGCTCGTGCTCTGATCAGGATGCCCCAACTAGGCGAGTCCGTTACGGAAGGCACCGTAGAGAAATGGCTAAAGCAGGTCGGGGACCTGGTGGAGCGCGACGAACCCTTGGTCGAGATCGTTACCGACAAGGTCAACGCGGAGATCCCCTCCCCAATGGGGGGCCGCCTCGTCCAGATCTCGATTACGGAAGGAACCACCGTGATGGTGGGAGCCGAAATAGCTCAAATCGACTCGGATGGGAACCCCGAGACCGATTCCGTTGCAGAGGTGCCAGACAGACCTGGGTACAGCCCCGCCGTCCGCCACCTCGCGGAAGAGAACGGCATCGACCTTGGTCGGGTAACGGGAACGGGCGAGGCGGGTCGGGTCACGCGGGATGACGTACTCGCGGTTGTGAAATCGGAGGAAAGCTTGGCCGGCCCAACTGAGGCACCCGACCTATTGGTCCCTTGGAGCGCCATGCGGCGATCCATTGGTGAGCACATGTCGCGCAGTCTCGCGATCGCTCCCCATGCCTGGACCATGCAAGAGGTCGACGTGACCGAGCTGGTCCGCCATCGTGAGACTCACAAGGCTCAATTCCTTGAGCAGACCCAGGTTCCGCTGAGCTATTTGGCTTTGATCGTGCCCATCATCTGCCAGGGCCTGAAAGAATTTCCCTACCTCAACGCGAGCTGGAGCCAAGAGGGGATCCTACTCAAACAGCAGATCCACCTCGGCCTCGCGGTCGCCCTGGAGGACGGCTTGATCGTCCCCGTCATCAAGCATGCCGACGAGCGGTCGACGGTCGAACTTGCCACCACCATCCATGACCTGGCCACCCGGGCTCGATCGGGTCAAATCCTTCCAGACGAGGTCCATGGTGGCACCTTCACCCTCAACAACACGGGGGCCACCGGATCGGTCGCCTCCCAGCCCATTATCAACCAGCCCCAAGCGGCGATTCTGACCACCGAATCCATCATCAAGCGCCCGATCGCCTGGGGAGAGGGCATCGCCATCCGCCATATGATGAATATCTGCCTTGCCTTCGACCATCGGATCCTCGACGGCAGGATGGCCGGGATGTTCCTGAACAAGATCAAAGCGGGGCTGGAGGCGTGGCCCCAAGGGGGCACCTACCACTGATGGACAACCGACCCCCTGCGTGGATCCGAGTTCGGATCTCGGAGACGCCGAGCTATCGCCAGCTCAAGACGATCGTCTCGGACCAGCGCTTGCATACCGTTTGCGAAGAAGCCCATTGTCCCAACATCTTCGATTGCTGGAATCGTGGGACAGCGACGTTCATGATTCTGGGAGACGTCTGTACCCGATCCTGCCGTTTCTGCGCAGTCAGATCCGGCAAGCCGGCGGAATTGGACCTGGGTGAGCCGGCCAGGGTGGCCCGTTCGGTGGCGCAGTTACAGCTCCGCCATGCTGTCATCACCTCGGTCGATCGGGACGATCTTCGCGACGGGGGAGCGGAAATCTTCGCACAGACCATCCGCGCGATCCGCCGCCAGAGCCCACGGACAACCATTGAGGTTCTGACGCCTGATTTCCAGGGCGATCCCCGATCCGCCCAAACGGTGGCCGAGGCCGGCCCAGACATCTTCAATCACAACACGGAGACCGTTCCCAGGCTGTACGCCCAGGTCCGGCCCAAAGCCGTCTATGCCCAAAGCCTTGCCCTACTTCGCGGGGTCAAGCGGGCGGACCCCAACCTGCTGACCAAGTCGGGGGTGATGGTGGGTTTAGGCGAAACCAAGGATGAACTGATCGCGGTCTTCCGCGACATGCGGGCGCACGATGTCGACGTTCTCACTGTGGGCCAATACCTGCGACCGGGACCCAAGTACGCCCCGGTCGACCGCTATTACCTCCCAGAGGAATTCCTGGAGCTTAAGGAGCGGGCACTGGAGTTGGGTTTCGGCCATGTCGAATCGGGCCCTTTGGTGCGATCCTCTTACCACGCCGATGAGCAAGTCCCCCCGGACCGTAGACGCGTACTGGCTGGGTAGCGTCCCCTACCAGGAGGCC
>DASZFH010000011.1:0-5752 GCA_035939985.1 Candidatus Dormiibacterota bacterium | reverse complement strand
GCCTCGTTGTCCAGTAACGGTGGTTGAGGTGGACGCAGTGAGTAATGATTGGCGAGCGCCCATTGGTTGGCGAAATTCAGGTAGCGCGAATCCTGAGCTCGGTTGTAAAAGGCGAGATCCCCGTCCAGAAAGACCGAATTGATCCAGTCGTTAGGCGTGGATGCGGCTGGATGGGAGGCAATCCAATGATCGGCCACGACCCTGGCGGTCGTCTCAATGGCGGTGGCCGGAGGTAGTCCGGTCGCATGAACGACGGCCGGGTTCGAGGCCAAATACAGGACAGCGGTGATCAAGATGCCAAGTGGGCGCGCGCAAATCCGGGTGATCTGACTCAATCCTCTCTCGCCGGTATTGTGTTGCGCCATCGGGACGCTGTCAATCGCGAATCGGGGCTGGATCGCCAGGGTCGATCCGGAAAAGCGGCTAGTCGCGGACCTCTTCTTGGGCGGTTTCTTCTGAGATGGGGAGCACCGCGACTGGAAGCTCTGAGATATCGAAATAGCGCAACGGCTTGCTCAGCCTTTTGGCGATACCGATCTGCACCTTGACTCCCAGGGACAGGCGACCGAAAACCCAAACCTCATCACATCTGGCGAGCAGGTTGTTCATCGCTTCACGAACAATTCCCTTCGATACCGTATGAACCAGATAGTAATCGAACAGCATGAAGGGGCTGACCGGCACCATGCCCGAGTCGAGAATGAACTTTTGAACGTGGGCTCGCCAAAAGAAGTTGCGGTTCGACATGGCGGCATACACCAGGCGCTTGGGATGGCGCAAGGTGTCCTCGGCCTGATCCGCCGCACTTGGCTTAGGAGTCGATTGAAAAATGCGCTCCAGGATCTGGTCGGCCCCCTTCTCGGAGACGGATTCCATCGGCGGTTATCCTATCAGCCGGATCAATCGTCTCCTCGCCAATCAGGCGCATTCATCTCGCAACGCCCAATCACGCGAGGCTGCTGTCCTATCCTTCGGTTGAAATTCCGCCGCGACCGATCGATTCCCGATCCTCCCCTGCGGCTTGGGCACGGGCTTGGAAAAATGCCCGCAACTGACGCTCGGAGTCGGCCAAATCGGACTTGGGGGCAAGCCGCTGGGCTCGGCGCTGGCTGAGATAGCTTTCGAGAGCCCCGGCGGTGTCTCGCTGGGCGCCAAAACCCATTCCTCGCCTCGCCTGCCCGGTCGAGACTGTCCTTCCCCAGCGGAGGAGGTCGTAGAGCTGGGGGGTCAGGGTTTTGATCCCAACACCGGCCAATACGGTCAGAGCAAGAGTTGGGCCCGCCGGCGGCAGTATGGGGAAACCCTGCTTCCCCCCGATCTTCAGCAATTCATAAAGCGGCAGCGGTCTCGGCGCCGCGATGTTGTAGATCCCCCGCCCACGGCGGGAAGCCGCCGCCAGCGCATCCACGCAGTCATCGGCCTGGATCAATTGGATCATTGGCTCGTATCCGATCGGGAGGGGGACCAAGGCAAGATCCAAATGCCGGGCCAGGGGACCTGGGTCAGTGACATGCAGGGTGTTGGCGAAGCGCAGGACCACAACCTCGATCCCGGCCTGCCGCTGGGCGAAATCGAAAAACAGCCGCTCGACTTCGATCATGTCTCGCACCGCCCGGTGGGGAGAACGATCATCAACCTGCCGGTCCTCCCGGACATAGGTGGGCAGATCGTGGCGGGAACCATAGACGTGAGTGGACGATTTCAGGACCAGACGCCGAACGGGGCTATCGGCCCCAGAGCATGCGGCCAGCAGGTTGATCGCCCCCATGAGATTGGAGTCATGCGCGGCCGCGTTGTAGCCCCCGTCCGTGTCGACGACCGAAGCGGTGTGGATGACGGTATCAATGCCCACCGACCGGATCAGGCGTCCAACCACCCCATGGCGCAACTCGAGCTGGAGGGAGCTGACTCTTCCCAGGTCCGGTTCAACCTTGACACTGTCGACCGCCACCACCTCGGCGACGTTGGGATCTTGCCCAAGTCGCCGTGCGGTATCGGCCCCCCACCAGCGGGCGGCCCCGGTCACCAGGACTCGACGGGATCGGGCCATGCCTCAAGGGCAATGTAGCAGTCGGGGAGGCCGGGCAGAAGGGTATTTCTGGCGGTCCTTGACTTGACCCCAAGGCCTGAACAACCTATTCTGTGGACCAACCTGAGTTCCCATTGATGGATCGGAACAGGTCGGAAGGGAGAGGAGAGGACAAATGTCTGTTGTAAACGTCCGGGTAATGCTCGGGACCGCGCTCATGGTTTCCGCCTGCCTCCTGCTTGGCGCTCAGAGCGGCCTGGCGAGTGCCCCGAACTCCGCGCTGGGCCTCACCCCCCACGCTCTAATGGAGAGACCCGCCACAGGAACCCTCTCCCAAGCGACCTCAATCAATCCGATGTCTTACCATGGCGGGCCCGTACTCCAGAGCGTCAGAGTCCACCTCGTACTCTGGGGATGGCAGGGTCAGGATCCGGCCGGCGAGGGCCCCGTATTGACAGCATTTCTCAAAGGGGTTGGCGGGAGTCCCTACCTCAATCTGGTCACCCAGTATTGCCAGGGCATCGCCACCGGGGCGAAATCGTGTAATGGAGGAGGCCAACCCGCTGGAAATCCGTTCAACATCCTGCAGGACAGCTGGTCTGACGACGCCAACCTCGTTCCCGCCGCACCCAAGGATGCCGACATCATGGCAGAGAGCGTCAGGGCCGCCCAGCACTTTGGGGTCGACCCCAAGAACCATCCTAACGACTTGGTCTTCATCGCTCTGCCAGACCACACCCCGTTCCCACACAAGGGTGCGTGTGGGTACCACGGCTCCATCCTGAGCGGCGCGAGCTATGGCGATCTCGCCTACCTCGCCATCACTTATGCCCTCAGCCAAGGCCAAGCTTGTGGAGAGAATTTTCTCAACTCCGGCAATGCGGGGGTCAATGACGGAGTCAGCATCATTGCCGGACACGAACTGGCGGAGGCGATCACGGATCCGATCAACAGCACCGGATGGCAGTCGGGTCAGGAGATCGGCGACCCGTGTATCTGGCTTACCTCCGGGAAGGCCGCCAGCAGAAACATCACCCTGCCGACTGGAACTTTCGCCGTCCAGACCCTGTGGAGCAACGCGGTCAACGGCTGCGACATAACCTGGGGGCAAGCTCCCAGCCCTAGCCCCTCGCCCAGCCCTAGCCCTGCCTCACCGCCGGGTGCAGCCAGCGGCGCGACCGCCCAAGCCCTCGGCAACGGCCAAGCCACCGTCTCATGGACTCCCCCCGTATCGAATGGAGGATCGCCGGTGACTGCCTACGCCCTTTACGCCTATACCCCCACGCCGGGGGGCAGTCACCTGGTCCTTACCACCAACCCCACTTCGATGAGCTTCAGCGGGCTCATCCCGGGCTATTACACCTTTACCGTCACCGCCTGGAACGGCGTCGGCTGGGGCCCCTGGTGCGCCTGGGCCCCCTGGGACTTGATCACCTAACCGGTTCCTCCTAGGTGCGCTTGATAACGTCGCGCTCCATGGCTTCCATCGAAGCACGGAATGTGGCTCGGAGTGGGTGATGGATTTCCTTGAGCGCCCAGTCCAACTGGCGCAGGACCGAATACAGCGCTCGCATCGCCTTGATGGCGTCACCGATGTCGACCCCTGGGGGCAGCGGGATCTGGTCGAGCGGATCGCCTGAGGCCCAGCGGTAGGCGAAATCGATGTAGTCGTGAGATGGCTGGCGGAGGTTTGGCTCATCCAGATCGTGTTCGATGTCAGAGAACCGGAAATAAAGGGAGCGGACCAGGCGCGCCGTCTGAGCCACGGCGGGGCTCGGATAGCGACGAGGGGTGCGAGGACCCCGATCCCGGCTCCGATCTTCGGCCGACAGCATGACCAAGACCGCGCAGATCTCCGCCGTCGACAATCCCTCCATCCAACCTTGCCAGAGAGCCTCCGTCACCAGCAGCGTGTTCTCTCCATAGACGCGCGAAGCCAGCATCCCCTTTTCGGTGGGCCGATCTTGAGCGATGAAACCTGTCTCGCTCAGCACCCGACGCAATCGCCTCAGCTTGCGGGCGTATTCGTCGATCTGGCTTCCAAGCTCCCGTTCGCCACCCTTGAGGTCGTCCTCAAGCCGGCGCAACTCGCCGAATTTGCCCAGGTGTTCAGTGAAGTTCGGGCAGCGAACCACCGGTAAAGCCCGCTGTTGGTTGACTAACTCTCGTGATTCCAACTCCAGTCGAGTGATCTGCTTGCCGGCGACACTCTGACGCTGGGCACGGTTCCGCCCGTGGCCGCCGCGCCGGCCGGCCGCACCTTCCTCGCGGCGGAGGCGCCGCATCTCAATTCGAATTACCCTTCGCCGTTCCTCGATCTTGAAATAGCGCTCCATGTCCGTGATCGAGCACGTGGAGCAATCCCACATCGAACGCACATCGGCCAGCCGGGCCCGGACGTTCCCCATCCGCTCGGTTGTGCGAACTGCCGCCAGCCGCTTTTGGAACTGGCCGAATGACCGATCCATGAGGGCATCCGCCTCATCGGGCGTGTAGATCCGGAGCAGATTGAGGGCCATGTTGTAGTTGGGCAGGAATTTGGACTGAACGACCAGGCCCTCGCCCATGGCGACCTCATAGATCGTTCCCACCTCGACATCGCTCTCTTTGAGGATCACGCCGTGACCAAGGGTGTCGATCCCGCGCCGCCCGGCCCGACCCATCAGCTGAGTCAGTTCTCCGGTCGTCAGGTTGGAGAAATTGACCCCATCGAACTTGGTGAAGGATGAGATGGCGACAGCCCGAGCCGGCATGTTGATTCCCAAAGCGAGGGTTTCGGTTGCAAAGACCACCTTCAGCAGGCCCATCTGAAACAGCTCTTCGACCAGCTCCTTGTGGTAAGGCAGCAGACCGGCATGGTGCACTGCGAGCCCCGCCCGCATCATCGACCCGTCGACCACTCGGTTGTAAAGGGCAGCTTCGTCGGGATCGCGAAGAGTACTCAAGCGAGAGTGACAGACCTCGTCGATCAGCTCTTTCTCCTCGTCTGTGGTCAGATCAAAGCCATGGTATGAGCACCTTTGAAGTGCTTCCAGGCAACCCCGACGGGAAAAGATGAAGTAGATCGCGGGGAGCATCTGACGCTGGGCCAGTTCGGGGATGACCTGGAGAAGGTCATTGGAGGGCATCTGCCGGAATCGTCGAACCCGGTACTCAGTTTCCTCATCTTCCGAAGCCTTGGACCAGGTCCTCTGGTCGACCTGGAGATCGGGACGGAAGAGGGGGTGAAGCTTGTTCTGGATTGACAGCCAGAGCTTCAACTCCACGGGACGCTGTTCTTGGAACACGGTTCCAACTGGGCCGCGATTCTCGGTCATCCAGTCCGCGATCTCCTGGTAATTGCCGATCGTCGCCGAGAGACCGATCATCTTGATCTGGTGCGGGGCCTGGACGATGATCTCTTCCCAGACCGACCCGCGGGGGAAATCGTCGATGTAGTGGACTTCATCCAAGATTACGTAACGAACATCTCGCAGGCGATCGGGATCTTCGTAGATCAGATTGCGGAGAATCTCGGTGGTCATGACGACGATGGGGGCTCCGTCATTGACGCTGTTCTCACCGGTCACCAGACCCGCTTTATCCGCACCATAGGCTTTGACGAAGTCTCGAAACTTCTGATTACTGAGGGCCTTGAGCGGCGTGGTGTATATGGCTCTGGTGCCCTCCGCCAGTGCACGGAAGATCGCGTACTCCGCCACCACGGTCTTCCCGCTCGAGGTC
>DASZFH010000010.1:0-6981 GCA_035939985.1 Candidatus Dormiibacterota bacterium | reverse complement strand
CCGCCTGGCCGCCATGCCCACCCATGCCCTGGAGGTGCCCCAAAGTGCCTGACCTTTCCACCGGCCCCACCGTCCCAAAAGTCAGATTCCTTCATGAGGGAACGATTCATCCAGAGTCAGATTCCTTAATGATTGACAACGTAGGCATAGCTGTTGACCCCCAGGGATGTCCTCGGGAGCCCGTGATCGGGCCGTTGAAAGAAATGGCGAGAGATGTGGTGGTACAGGCCCGGGGATTCCGAGGTGAAGCGAGGACAGGAGTGTATGTACAGACGAACTCAAACGAGGACTACTGACTCCCGGCTCAACTCTGCCGCCCCACCGACGCTTGGGCCGCAACCGCCGCCGCGCGCTCGGCCACTTCTTCAGGATTCCCAAGGTACCGCCATGAGGTGACGGTGAAGTCGGCGGTAAGTTCGTAGACTCGGGGGACTCCCGTCGGCAGGTTGAGTTCCAACACGTCGGCTTCCGAAAGGCCGTCCAGCTGCTTGACCAAGGCCCGCAGGCTGTTCCCGTGAGCCGCCACCAAGACGCATTCATGGGCACTTAGATCCGGGACCACCGCATCATACCAATAGGGCAGAAGTCGAGCGACAACGTCCTTCAGCGACTCCGCCACAGGCAAGATCTCTGGCGCCAACCCGGCGTACCGCGAGTCGAAACGGGGGTGCCGTTCGTCGTCCACGGTCAGGGCAGGGGGAGGAATGTCATAGCTGCGACGCCAGACTTTGACCTTGTCCTCACCGTATCGATCCGCCGTCTCTTTCTTGTTCAGCCCCTGCAAACTCCCGTAATGGCGCTCGTTGAGGCGCCATGATCGACGCACGGGCACCCAGCCCAGTCCCATTTCATCGAGGGCCAGGTTGGCCGTTTGAATCGCGCGCCGGAGCACCGAGGTATGCAGTACTGAAGGTCGCAGTCCGGCCTCCGCCATCAGCCGGCCCCCTTCCTTTGCTTCCTCCATGCCCTTCTCTGAAAGGCCGACATCGACCCAGCCAGTGAACCGATTGGCGAGGTTCCATTCGCTCTCGCCATGGCGGAGCAGGATCAGGGTCGACATGTCCAACAGATTGTAAGCCGGGGGGGCTCCGCCGCCGGAGAGGGCGTTCACGGGACCGGCTGTATTTGAAGGGTTAAGCACGGAGGCACGAAGGACACGAAGACGCACGGAGGAATGGGGGTGGGTGATTGACGGGCTCAGTGGGGTGAGTGGGGCCACAGGCGGCGTGCCGCCTGCTTGAGCAGGACAGGCAGGAGGGTTGCCCAGGTAATGGCAAGCTGTCCAGGCGCGGGTAGGGGGGCCCCGGGGTTTCGGTACACCATCGTCTGATACTCCTCAGCCAGTTTCAACACACCCTGCCGATGGTCAGGAAGCCGGTCCGCAAGACGGCCGGCGAACTCCATCGGGGTTTCATGGCTGTCGGCCCTCACCCCAACCAATCGTGAGACCTGCAGCGCTCGGCGCCAGATTGCCCGCGGCTGAGTGGGACGCAAATACCGTCTGCCGCCGAACCAAAGCCCGGTCACGACCAGAATCGCAAGGGCGGTAAATGGGATTGCCGCCGGAACTTGAGGGGTCCCCGGGAATCTCGACGGCGCGATTGGGGTTGGGAGCTGGCCCGGGGCGGGCGCGATCGGGCTCGGTTTGGCCTCCGGAGATGGAGACGACACGGGGTTGGCGGAAGTCTGTGAGTTCTGGGCCTGCGGGCCCCTCGCGATCGGCGCGTACGTCGGGTCAGGAGTCGGTTCGAACGGAATCCAGCCGTAATTCTGGAAGTAGACCTCAACCCAGGTGTGGGCGTCGCTCGCCCGGACGACGTAGCGCTGAGACCGGGAGTCGAATCGGCCTGGCCCGAAGCCATTGACCAGACGTGTGGGAATACCGAGTTGGCGAAGCATGTCACCCATGGCCGCCGCGAAATACTGGCAATACCCCGCACGGGAGTTGAAGAGGAAATACTCAAGAGGGGACACGCCCGGCTTTGGGGTCGGCGGACTCAAGGTGTAGCGGAAGGAGAGGAGGTAGCGATCGATTGCGGTCGCCTCGTCGTAGTAATTGGACGTGCCCTTGACGATTGCCTGGTCTAAATTCGTGATCTCCATCGCCAGCTTGGGGTCGAGTGGAGGAGGCTGCTCATAGGTTGCCAGACCGGTCTTGGGCACGGCGGTTACCGCCGAGGCGGCTCTCAGTTGATCCTCTGTCCCCGTCGAGTAACCCACCGTCAGGGAATACCCGGTGGTGGGTACGGAGGCAACCAGAGAATCCGACATGTCGTCCTCTGGATATGCCTGAAGGGGATACCGCACCAGTTCGTCGGGATAAGGGAGCACCCGACGCACGGCCGGGGTTGAGATCGTCAACGAGGTGTTCAAGGTCACCAGAATGGTCGAGGATGCTCGATTGCGCCCGGGTAAATCGGTTGCCAGTCCATTGGCTGGTTGGAGGCCCGAGCACCCGAGGCCACCAACCCCGCAGGGGACCGGTTTGGTCGGGAGCAGAGTGGGCGGGCTCCCAGGGCATGAGTTCCCGCAGAACTGAGGCCGGAAGAACCACGAGAGACCGCCAGACTCCAGGTCGGTTAGATTGACCACTCGGAAGTATCCAGGGCCCCCATAGGCGGAATCCGGGCTGTAGCTGAAGACGGTCCCTGGCCCGAGGTCGATCGGCCCGCCAAGGGTGGCCCGGGCCGGGAATGAATACTCAGCCGGGGCTACCGCTGACCGACTGCCGCCGGGGAGGCCCAGCCGGGCGCTGAGCATGTCCTGCACATGACCAGAGGTGTCCACCGTGGAGAGCGGTGGGACCAGGATCGCCGCCAACACGATCAACGCAACCGCGATCAAACCCGTCCTGAGGTGCCGAGTACGTAAGCCGCCTTGGATCCGAAGGCCATGGAACCGCGCCGCCGCGCTCCTACGGCGGTAGGCGGTGGTCATCAGGAGGCCCGCCGCCAAGATCGGGAAAGCGATGGCGTAAGGAGTCTGACCTTGGGGGTAATTGATCAAGTTGGTAGCGATCACCGCTCCGATCGGGATCACTCCCATCAACGGCTGCCGCCATCGCACCACCGCCCAAGCCAGCTGCAAGCACACCAGCCAGAAGAGCAGCGCCAGGAGGAACAGGAAGACGGCATTGTCTGAGGCGGACTCGCCGCTGGCGATTCGGGCCATCCAAACCTGGACCAAGGCGGGACCGGTGGGGTCCAAAGGATGATTGGCGGCCATCTCGGCGGCGGCAGCAAACCAGGCCGCCACCGGCCCCACCAGGAGGGCAACGCCCAGCCCGATGGCCATGGGCAACCGTCGGATCCCGGCCAGTGCGGAGATAAGCGCGGT
Organism: Candidatus Dormiibacterota bacterium; assembly: GCA_035939985.1. GTDB lineage: Bacteria > Chloroflexota > Dormibacteria > Dormibacterales > Dormibacteraceae > DASZFH01. The sequence goes on along the minus strand of DASZFH010000010.1, from coordinate 3,645 downwards.
CGCCCCCAGCCCCACCCACGGCATCCCTCCGCTTCCAGGCACCCACCCGGCTCCCGCGGTGGAAAGGCCTGCGACGACTCCGACAGCCATCACGAGCAGGGCGGAAGGTAGGTCCCCTAGACCCGGCGGGGGGGTATCGGTGGTCGCGCTACGGGGAATGGAGATCACGTTGGAAAGGTCAAACGGCGGATGGCAGGTCCGGGCTCCGCGGCGGTTCCCGGCGAAGCCGGCCGTGGCTCACCGGCATCGCGAAATCGAACCTATCCGCCAGCAGCGCCAGGTCCAGGTCCGTGGGCGGGAATCCTGGCATCTCGCCTGCGACCAGACCTCGATAACGATCGCTGGTTCGAAGTGGGTCGAGCAACTGAACAAGGTTGGGGGTGCATCCCTCCAACAACTGCTCGAGATAGAGCGCGCAGGCCCGATCCTCGGGATGCCCGTCCGGGTCCCCCATCGCCACCAGGGTCACCAGGGTCGGGTTTGAATTCGCAATCGCCCAGGCCGTGGCGCTGGCGACCACCAGGCTGGCGGCGTAGACGCGGTCCGCGGCTATCGCCAGCGCGGTTCCCTGAGTCCCGGCACTGGAGCGTTGGATGAGTGTGCGGCCGCGAAGGTCGGCCTGGCGGATCTGCGTTGGGGAATTGCTGATCTCAATCCCAGCGACGGGAAGACCATCGACCTCCGCAGAAATTACCGACCCAGGGATCTGCGCGGAGAGTTCCCATGCCTGTTCCACGGTGCTCACCAGCAGACACTGCTTGGCGCCACCGTCGAGGGCGTACGCACTGACCGTGAAGGCTCGCAGCACATCGATGATGACCGCCACCCCCTGGGCGGTCCGGGCCCCTGCTTGGCCGCCCGCATGCCTGATCCGCATCTCCGGACTCTAGTACACCGCCTTGCCAGGCTGGTTGGGACGTCGATAAGGAAGGCGTCTGATTTGGAGGGTTAAGCACGAAGGACACGAGGACGCACGGAGGAGATGGGGGTGAGGTGCGCTCAGTTCGGCGGTTCATTCACCTTTGGTGGGCTTTTTGAAAGGGTTAAGCCCAGCGAAGGGAGGCTAGCGGCCCATTAGTTCAGGGCGGCCACTCTGCAGGCTGCGCGCAGCCGATTCGATCACAGCCCCAGCGCGGAAACGCTGGGTTGGCCGCACGCAGACCAGCCCAACCGCGCAATCGACGCCCAGGGGCTGGAGGGCGGTCTTGGACGCCTGCAGGACCCGGGTGGCGGCGTGGGCGGTTCCCGCCATGTCGGTGTCGGGAAGAAGACCCAACAGTTGCGGCGGGGTTCGATGGAGAACCCCTGGGGTGTCGACATCGCGAAGGGTGGACGCGATCGCCGTCGCCATGGCCCGCAGAATCTCGTCCAAGTTGAGGGGTTGGCCTTGGGCGGAACTCCGCGCTTCGATCAGCACCACCCCCATGGGTCGGGAGTAGCGATGGGCTCGCGCCAACTCGTCTTCGAGGATCGGCCGGATGAAGCGGTCGTTGAAGAGCCCGGTCGCGCGATCGACGATATGGAGTGGCTGGGCATCCGGATCATCGATTCGGATGCCGCAATTGGGGCAGTATGAAGCACCGGCTGGGTAGGGTTGGCCGCATGAGGGACAGGCTCCCGAGTCTCCCTTGGGTCGGCGGCGGACGATATCTCCTATCGGCACGAGCGCGACCTACCGGGCAGGGACATACCCAGGGATGGTAACAGGGGCGCCAGCTTAGTCCCTCGTTGAAAAAGAGCCACCGCGCTGACCCAGCCCTAAAGGCTAAACACGCTTACTGGAGACACCGCTTCTAGGAGGCGCGGGAGACGCCAAACTTCAGCAGGACGGGGATTGCGACCATGGCCCCCGTCAGGTGCATCACATACAAGCAGCTGACCGTTGTCAGCGAGGTGGTCGGGAATTGCGGGAAAACGAGAATCAGGATGTTGGGAACGGCGCTGATGGCCAGAGCGACCAGCGCAACCTTGAGAAACATGCGCGCCGGACGCTCCGACCTGCGCCCGATCCAGGTCAGGACGCCTGCGGCGGCGAAAACCCCGACCCAGGTCAGGACCACCACCTTGATTGGTTGGAGCGGTTTGAACAGGGAGTCGTTCACTTGGAACAGAGTCACCAGCCCAAAGCGAACCAGCAGGTTGACGAGGCTGGCGCACGCCGCCGCGATGATTGCGGCCACCCAAAGCCTCCCGGGCCTGACTTTTTCCGTCACAGACTGATTGTGACGATAACCCGGCAGCGACGGCTGCTGCCGCTGCTTAGCTGACGGCCGCGGTCCGGGTGTCGAAGTTGGAATCGAGCCAGTTGTTCGCCCAATCCGAGACGGCGTCGAGCACGGGACCGATGGCTCGGCCGCTGGTGGTCAAGCGATAGCTCACCCGCACTGGGGGACCGGGATCGACCAAACGCTCAACCAGGGCTTCCATCTCAAGCTCCCGCAATCGCTCTGTCAAAACGCGATCGCTGATCCCGGGAATCGCGGCTAAGAGCTGGTTGAAGCGGGCCGGACCCTCCATCAGGGCGAATACGACCGTGCCCGTCCAGCGCTTCCCGATCAACTCGATTCCACGCTGCAAAGGCGCATCGTGCACCGTTTCTCCGCCCACCATCGTGAGGAATTCTAGTGGGTCTGGCCCCCCGCTGACGGCGGATTGGAGGGCCTTTTTCCAGGTTTTTCTGGACCATTTTGGCCTTCGCGTGCGCGCTACTTTAATGCCGGTCCCAGCATTGGAAACTCCAAGGGCGCGATTTCAAGAGCTGGCGCCGTCGATGCCGGCGGGTCCGGATCGATGCAACTTCGAAGAGGCTTACACTGCAGATGCACCGGCCGTAACCGATTACCATTGCCCTATTGACTTGGGTATTCAAAGCGCGTTTAGTAGTACATATCGATCAGTCGGGGTTGAGCAAGTTGAAGCAGGCATCGGGTTGACGGTGTCCAACCTCGGGTGAGGCGGTGGGGAGCCGGGATAGCAGTTGGCTTCGGGGGAATCCAATTTAGGAGGAACCGCGTACTTGGTGCGGCGAGCAATGCCGGCAGTGCCATCCGGGTCGTTGCGGCCTGGCGGGCGGGTGCCTGATCGTTCGCTCACACCGGCGTCCGCACAACCGCAAGTGACAGAAGACCACCTTTCTGACCTAAGAGAGCAACTCGAAGCGGCAGCTCAGGCGGCCGCCGAGACCGAGGTCAAAAAGCACCTCGCTCGTGAACTTCATGACAGGGTTGCTCAGACCTTGACCACGATGGTCGTGGAGATGGAGAACTTCAAGGTCGAGCAATTCGGGCGGCAGAGCGTGATCACCGGTCTCAATGATCTTCAGGATTCAACCAGAGAAGTCCTCAACAGCCTTAGACGCCTGCTTTATGAGCTACGGGGCGAATCGGTTGAACAGGATTTTGTTGCATCGGTCCAGGCGAATCTGTTGACTCGTTTTGAGGAGCGGACCGGAATCAGGGTGAAACTGAGCGTATCGGGGGAATGGCCTCAAAAGCTGGCCGCCCAGACAGCCCTCAACCTCTACCGAATTCTGGACGAAGCGCTCAATAATGCCCGTCTCCATAGTGGAGCCAAGGAGTTGGAAGTCAGCTTCACGTCCGGTCCCGATGGGCACCTGGTGATGTCGGTCGCAGACGATGGGGTGGG
>DASZFH010000009.1:0-1860 GCA_035939985.1 Candidatus Dormiibacterota bacterium | reverse complement strand
GCTGACGTTGCTATTCCCGCGTTCTGGAACAGAGGCGCAAGGTCTGCTTCCAGATCCGCGGTCTCCACAGTGCAAGCGCGCAAGCTATCGACGGCTTGGAGGATGCCGGGATGGCGTGCGACCGAGAATTGCCGACCTGACAGGCTGAATCCCAACTGGTCGTACTCCGCCATCGGATACCAATCCTCGCCCAAGATGCGGATCATGCTCGCCCGCGAATCGACAGCTCGAGAGCCGGCTGAGATCAACTGAGCGGCCGACGATACCACCTCCTGGACAACCATCTCTGGCTCCAATGAGGCCGTGAGCGCCCGGGCGGTATCCAGCAGCAAAGTCAGCTCCTGGAGCCGACGTGCCGACGTCTCTTCCGGCTCACCCGTCTCCGGAGGACTCTCAGTTAACGGCTGTGGCTGCAAATCTTTATTGATCTGATCGCCCGTCATTTGACATTGAGCAGGACTGGATCTCCAGATCCTAAACCGTGATTGGCCGATTGCTACCGAGCAAGCGTAGGGGCGGAAGCCCCGGCCGGGGTCAGACCGGCCCTGAAGTTTCGGAATCGAGCCAATTGTCGAGGGCGGCAAGCCTCTTGGCGGTCCTGCTCTGGTTGGGCTCTGGGATCGCCACCCTGACCCCGGCGGCGGCCACTCGAAGCATGGCGTGGACTTCTCCAGGCTCAATCCCCGCCGCCATCAACGTGCGCTCGGCACCCAACATCAGCTCGCCGGCGTAAAGGAGCTCATCTGGGGTGGGCCCGAGAGCTGACATGGGCGCGGCCAAAGCCAGCAGCGCGGATGCAACCCGGTGATGTTCCTCGTCATCGACCGCCCGTACCAGCACCCCCCCCCGGCGCAGAGCCTCAGCCGCAAGCCGCCCTTCCAGGAGGCGCCCGGTCATCCTCGGACTGGCTGCGTGAGCGGGGCAGAGGCCCACCAACTGGTCCATTCCGACGGCAACCCCCAGCTCTAACCCCAAGCGTAGAACCTCCGCTCTGACCGCCTCAGGCGGACTGGCTCGGAGGTCGCGCAGGTTCATTGAAACCTGCGTCCCGCCGGCGGTGGGGAAAGCAAGCGCGTCGACACCTGCCATACCTCCATTGGCTTCTCGGAGTCGGGTAACGATGGCCTGGCCCTGTTCGAGGCTGGCGTCCCGAAGGAGGATGTTATAGGCAACCATTGGTCGGCGCCAGCCTAAGCAGGTGGCGCCCGCGGTGGGATGAAGGGCCGGTCCGCCCAGGTCAGGGCGTAATCCTCCACGACGGATGTCTGCCAAGCGCCGATGTGATGGCGAGGCAAGGCCGTAATAGAACACCGGAAGCTTCAGTTCTCGCCAGAGCGCTTCCCCAATCTCATCGGCCAGGTCTGCAACCTCGGAGTCCGAGGTTCGATCCAATGGAACCAGCGGAATGACGTCAAGGACTCCTACCCGAGGATGGAGGCCATGATGCCGCCTCAGGTCCAAAGATTCAATCGCCTGCGCGGCCAGAGAGACGATTCCGGTTCGGATCGTTGCCGGTGAGCCGGCAGCGGTTAGGACGGTCCGATTATGGTCGCGGTCTGGATCGGAGTCGAGGAGGTGGCATCCGCCCTGGCGGATCGAGGTCGCGAGCAAGTCGACTATTCGCGTATCCCGGCCTTCGGACAGGTTGGGGATGGTTTCTACCAACGGCACCCGGGACGGCTGACCCAATCCATCATCCCCGCAGGGCGCGGAAGATCGGTCGCATGGTGGTTTGCAGTCCGAACGCGGTTCCCATGAAGATCCCGACCGCGGGCATGGGCCAGAAGGGGCTCTTGAGGTGAAGCAGGTTATGGCAGGTTATGGCGTACCCTATCGCTCCCAAGATCAGGGCCCCATTAA
>DASZFH010000008.1:0-4440 GCA_035939985.1 Candidatus Dormiibacterota bacterium | reverse complement strand
CCTGGCGATACGGGCCTGGCAGGACCGGGGCCAGATCTTCTGGCTGGCCGATCCCCAGGAGCTTTGCAACGGATCGATTGGCCAGGGCGACAATGGACGCTTGGCGGCCGACCTTCTGGGCATCGCCGCAAAAGCCCCCGTCGTATTCGATGAGTTTCACCACGGCGGAGCGGCGACCATCGGAGGCAGTGGGAGCTGGACCTCGCTCCCTTGGGGTATCGCCCTGATCTGGGCCTCGATCGTGCTCCTGGTGGGGCTGGCCTGGCGAGGCCGACGCTTCGGCCCCCTCCTCCCCCGTACCGTCGTCGGTGACCGATCCACCCGTGAATATACGCGGGCGGTCGGCGATCTCTTGCGCAGGTCGGGAGGGCGCCGCTTGACCTTGGAGCTACTCATCCGGGCCGCCGCCAGGAGGGCCGCGGAACGCTCCGGGTTGAGTCTTGACCCGAATTCGCCAGAAGTCGGGTTACTTCTGGCCAGCCGGAACCCGCTGTTGAGCCAGGCCTGGAGCCAAGCCATGGTCTCTGCCGCTACCGCCACAGCCTCAGATCAGGCTTTGGCCGAGACGGCCCGACACCTGCATAAGCTCGCCTATCCAGAGGACGATCAGACAACCAATCCGAGCGGTGTCCACCCGCCGCCACCAATTGATGAGGGAGACGACCAATGACAGCAGCCGAATTGCACGACCGATTTCGAGCCGAGGTGGGCAAGGTCATCGTGGGCCAGGACGAAGCGGTGCGGCTGAGTGCGATCGCTCTCACCGTGGGCGGTCATATCCTGCTGGAGGGCGTTCCTGGGGTGGCCAAGACCCTGCTCGCCAAGAGCATCGCACGAGTGCTTTCCCTGCAATATTCCCGCGTCCAATTCACGCCCGATCTGATGCCGGCGGACATTGTGGGCACCGCCATCTATGACCTCGAAGCCAGAGCCTTTCGAACCCGGAAAGGACCGGTTTTCACCAACATTCTGCTTGCCGATGAGATCAACCGCGCTCCGGCCAAGGTCCAGTCCGCGCTCTTGGAAGCGATGGAGGAGCGCGGGGTCACACTGGAAGGCCAGCAGATGGCCTTGCCCTCTCCGTTCATGGTCCTGGCCACCCAGAACCCGGTGGAATACGAGGGCACCTATCCCCTTCCCGAAGCCCAACAGGACCGCTTCCTTTTTAAGGTCATCCTCGACTACCCCGGATATGAGGCCGAGGTTGAAGTCTTGCGCCGATGGGACCGAGGGCTCGACCTCCGAGACCCGGCGCAGGCGGGGGTGGAGCCAATCGTGGGTGGAAGCGAACTCAACGAAGTCCAAAGGGAGATCCGATCGGTCACCGTGGACGAGGACATCAAGCGCTACATCGTCGCTTTGGCCATCAACACCCGCCAGGCCCCAGAGTTGGCCCTCGGGGCCAGTCCCCGGGCGGAGGTTCTGGTCATGCTCGCCTCAAAGGCTTCGGCTGCCTTCGATGGTAGGCATTACGTGACTCCAGACGACATTAAAGGCCTGATCAGGCCGGCATTCCGGCATCGCCTGATCCTCCGTCCCGAGTCCGAGGTGGCGGGCGTATCCGCCGACAGCATTTTGGACGGGATAATTTCCAGAGTTCCGCCCCCCCGGTGAAAATCACCATCGTTCCGCGCGCTCGCCTCTTGGCCGCCATCCTCATCGGAGCGGTCTGGATGGGGCTGGCGACGGTGAACTCGATCTGGTGGCTGATCGCTACCACCTACTACCTGGTTCTGCTGGCTTGGGTAGTGTCCGATTGCCTGCGCTTGCCGCGTCGGGCCGGATTTGAAGCCCAACGGGTGCTTCCCAAACCATTCTCCTTGGGAGCTACCTCTGAAATCCTGCTCAAAGTCCACCATCCGGCCGCAGCGGGTATGAGAGCGGAACTGGCTGACCACGCCGCCCCCCAACTGCAACATCGTCCCCGTCTGATCACCAGCCAATTCGACCTCGATGGCCGGCTCGAAGCGAGATACGAGGCTCGCCCCCCGACCCGCGGCTCTTTCCAAATGGGCAGGCTCGACTTTCGCTGCTGGCGGCCTCAGGGATGGTTGGTCAGACAAGTCCGGCTGCCACTGGACGAGGAATGTGCGGTCTACCCGGACATCCTGGCGGTTCGCCGCTACCAGCTAGGCCTTCGTCGACACATGCCACTGCTTACGGGGATGCGTCGAACCCGCCCTCCTGGCGCCGCCAGTGCCTTTGCCAGCCTGAGGGACTACCTGCCGGGTGACGAGATCAGGCGAATCAACTGGAAGGCCACAGCCCGCAAGGACATGCCGGTCACCAACGAACTGGAAGCGGAAAGGGGACAGCAGGTCGTGATCGCGATCGACTGCGGCCGTCTGATGACGGCACCGGCAGGAGAATTGACCAAGCTCGACCATGCGGTCAATGCCGCCCTCCTCATCGCCTGGGTCAGTGATGGGCAGGGCGACCGAGTCGGGCTGGTGGGCTTTTCCGACTCAGTCCAGGTCTCCCTTCCGCCCGGACGCGGGGCTCGACAATTGCATGCTTTGAATCAGGCTCTGTACAGCATCGAGGCTCAATATGTGGAGACCGATTTCCGGGAAACGTTCACCCATATTTCGGCCCGTTTTCGACGTCGATCGTTGGTCATCGTCCTGACCGATCTGCTTGACTCGAGCGCCTCAGCCGATCTGGTCACCCAAGCCCTTTGGTTATCAAGACGGCACCGAGTCCTGGTAGTGGCGATGTCAGACCCGGCCCTCCTGATGGCCCGGGACTCCCCAATTACGGACCCCGCCCGGGCCTATGAATGGGCAGCCGCTGAGGAACTCTTGGCCAGTCGCAGGGCTAGCTTTGAACTGATGCGGCGTGGTGGAGTTCTGAGCCTCGACGTGGCCGCCGGCCTACTTAGGCCGGCCCTGGTGGAGCGCTACCTGGAGCTGAAGGAAAGGGCGTTGGTCTGAGCAGGTCGCGCCGGGGGACCCAGAATAACGACGCCAGGACCATCAATTCGGTAAGGATCACCACCGATGGCCCCACCCATCCCTCGATATCCGCCGGGATATAGGCCATGGCCAGAAGCATCAGCACTGCCGGCGGCGGTCCGGCGCGAACGATTAGCCAGGCCCCCAAGACCAGCATGGTGTAATCCTGTCCGCTGGTATAGGGCGTTATCAAGATTGACCCAAACAGCCCTGCCGCGATGGGAATCTCAGGCCCGGGGGCCCGCCCCCGCCTTGCGATCAGGCAGGTGGCCAGAACCACCGCGACCTGGAGGCCGAGACGAAGGCCACCCTGAAAGTGTCCAGCGAGGGCAAATCGGGAGAAAGTCTCCGAGCCGGACATGGCTACCAGCGCATCCAGGTAGTAGCGAATTCCGGTCGGGCCAAGTTGCCAGGCTGAGATCGCGGCCATCGCCCCGGCAGCTCCCGAGCAGACGAGGGCGGTTCGCCACCATCCAGCCACGAGCAAAGCTGCGGGAACCAGCAAAGCCAGTTGGGGCTTGAGAACCAGGAGGGAAAGACAGAGACCGGCGTAGGTATGGAGTCCCCTTTTAAGCAGCCACCAGGAAGCGGCAACGGCCGCGAATATGAGAGGTACAACCTGCCCGATGGCAACCCCGAAACCGATCGGAAACAATCCCAATCCAAGCGCCCAGAATGCCCATCTCGCAATACCCCTGCTGGGCGCGGCAAGATAACCGCATAGCCCCACCGCCGCCACCAGAACACAGGTCCAGATGACAAGGGCCGATTTGAATGGGAGGGCGGTAAATGGGATCGCCAGCCAGGCCAAGGGTGGCGGGTTGGCGAAGGGACTCCAAGCGAATCCCCGTTGGGAGAAAAACGCGCGCTGAAAGGAAAGGTCGTACAGGTGGGACCAGCCGGAATGCATTCCCAGCAGTGCGGCCGCATAGGGCAAGCGGAAGTCATTGCTGATCATCCAGGTGGCCCGACCTTGCCAGAAGGTCATCAAGTTGAAGGCGGCCAGCATTACCCCAATCAACAATCCGGACGCGCGGACCAGACCGAATCTCGTTGCAAAATAGTTAATTGGCGCCAGCCACCAACCCCGAAACCGATCGATCATGGCCTCTCTAGCCGCAGCCGCGACGGGCTTAGCTCGCGCAGCGTTGCCAGATAGACCAAGACGAGCCCCACCAGAGGCAATTCCGCCCAGAGCCGCATCCCCAGGTTGATGGGCACTCCCCTGGCAATGGTGCCAAGAAACTCGGTGTGTGCGGGACCGGTCAATGTCCACCCCAACACCACCGCCCAGAACGCGAATCGGAACTCCTTCCTGGCCAGGGTCCGATCCAGGACCACCAGCATGGGTATGACCGCAAATACGTATTGGCTGGGAGATTGCATGGTCAGGATCAGCGGCAAGGCGGCGATCGCGAGGGCCACCTCCAGCAGCCGTCGATTTTGAACAGCCGCTGACCGCGATTCATTCCCCCGCCGGAGGGCT
>DASZFH010000007.1:0-7388 GCA_035939985.1 Candidatus Dormiibacterota bacterium | reverse complement strand
ATCCGACGATCAGCAGAAAAATCAGGATCACGAGCAAAATCTCGATCCGGACCGCGAGCCTAACGATTCGGCGTGCCTTTTGGGTTCGCTCTCCGCAGGCTTCGCAGTAAGCCGCCTCGGGGACCAAGGGCCGGTGGCAGCGAGCGCAAGTGGCCTGCTCAGCGAGTTCCAAGTGGCATCCCAAGCCGGGTGTGAGGTCCGGCCCACGGTTCGCTGGTGTTCTGAGTCTGGCTCACAATGGCCCAGGATACCCTAGTGAGGTGACGCCAACTCCACGCGATGACCTTCTTACAGTCCTCGCTTCGGTTCCAGAGGGGTTTGCGGACCTGATTGGTGGCCTCAGCGCGGAGCAGCTGATCTACCGGCATGGCCCGGCTTTTCCGACTCCGGCCGAGCTGGTTGCACACCTGGGCGCTTCGGGAATTGTCCTCGACTCGGTGCTGCGTCAGATTGGGTTGGAGGGGAATCGGGAAGTCGATGCCCGGGCAGTGTTGGAGCCCGAACTTGGGCTGGCGGGCGACAAGCCGGGGACGGAGTTGTTGGCGGATTTCGGGCGGGTTCGGCGCCGAACCATCGACTTCTTAAGAGGCCTACCGGCCACCGCTTGGACGGATCCGATCCATGACGCCTGTCGGGGGGAGATCACCGTCGGCGACCTCTGCGAACTGGCCAGCACCCATGAGATCGGCCACCTCAGTCAACTCCGCAATCTAATCGCCATTCTCCCCTAGAAGCTCGGCGATCACCTCTCGTTCACCGTTGGCAGAGGCTCTAGGATCGGCGATAGAGAGCGCGACCGTCTATCTCGTCTTTGTTCAGGCGCTTATTGATGTGGAGGCCTTCGAGGAGGAACTCAATCACCGCCGCCGCGGCTTCCGGACGATCCGGCAAGCCAACCCGTTCCAGTGCCAAGTGGATGGATTCATGGTTGCCCAGGCTTTGCTGGTAGGTCCGGGCCGGCAGGGTGTCGCCAGCCTCTAGTACCGCCCCCTCCTCGAAGAGGTTGAGCAGCGATTCGAAGTCGGTAGCGATGAAATACCGAGCGAATACCGCGCTGACGGCCGATTTGTGGATCCGAACCATAACCAGTTCCTCTCGGCCCTCGGTCATGGCTTCGATCTCCACCCGACCGGAGGTCGATGGGGCGAGGTAGGCAAGATCCGAGATTCTGGGAATGGCCACAGGTTCTCCGGTGCGGACAGCTCGGCGAATCGAGTTGGCGACCAGGTTCTCCTGATTGGCGATCGACATACGGACGGAGACGCCCGAGGTTTGGGAGATGTGGGGGCTACGGCGGGCGAAATGGGTGATCTCCGCGACGATCTCCTTCATGAACTCCGGGAGAAGTACCTCCACACCGTCAGGGGGAGGGGTTCGTTCCTGCTCGACAATCGCAACCTCCTGCTCGACCAACAGGGGATAGTGAGTGCGGACCTGGGAGCCGAACCGATCCTTGAGCGGAGTGATGATCCGTCCTCGCGAGGTGTAGTCCTCGGGGTTGGCGCTTGCGATCAGGAAGATGTCGAGAGGTAGGCGGATTCGATAACCACGGATCTGGACATCGTTTTCTTCCAGGATGTTGAGGAGTCCCACCTGGATCCTTTCCGCCAGGTCGGGAAGTTCGTTGATTCCGAAAATGCCGCGGTTGGTGCGGGGGATGAGCCCGTAGTGGATGGTCAACTCATCAGCCAGGTATCGGCCCTCGGCGACCTTGATGGGGTCGACCTCCCCGATCAGGTCCGCGATGCTGATGTCCGGGGTAGCGAGCTTTTCGCCATAGCGGTGATCCGCGGGCAGCCAGTCGATGGCTGTCTCCTTGCCCTGCTCGGCGATCAGGTTCCGGCACCGCTGGCAGATCGCGGTGTAGGGGTGGTCATTGATCTCGCAACCAGCGATGACCGGAACCTCGGGATCGAGCAGGTCGACCAGTGAGCGCATGATCCGGCTCTTAGCCTGGCCGCGCTCGCCCAGCAGGATGACATCATGCCCGGCCAGGATCGCGTTGGACAGCTGCGGGACCACGCTGTTCTCGTAGCCAACGATTCCCCTCAGAATCGACTCCCCAGCGCGCAGCCTGGAGAGGAGCCGGCGACGCATCTCCTGCTTGACGGTTTCCCGGCGATGGCCCGACCTCCGCAACTCAGCGATGGTCTTGGGCTTCGAGGGTGGGGCCATCAGAGACGAGTCTAATCAAGTCACGGCCATATGATCTACCTGCCGTGAGTCTTCGATGCTGATGCGAGATCGCTACCAGGCCGCTCGCTCCGCGGGCCGCCCTTTGATTGGTGGTCACCGAGGCAATCCAGCCGAGAAGCCCGAGAATACCCTTGCCTCCTTTGAGTCGGCCATCGCCTCGGGAGTGGACCTGATCGAATGCGATGTTCATCTCTCGTTCGATGGAGACCTGATCGTCATCCACGATCACACAGTCGATCGCACAACCGATGGGAGCGGGATGGTGCGGACGCTTTCCACCTCGGAATTGCGAGCCCTTGATGCTGGGCAAGGGGAGAGGTTGCCACTGCTTGAGGAGGTCTTAGACGTGGCTCGCGGGCGGGTGGGCCTGGCCATCGAGATCAAACAGGCTCCCCTGCCCTATCCGGGACTTGAGGAAGTGCTGCTGGCCACCCTGGGGGAGGACGTCGGGGAGGTTGCCGTGATCTCCTTTCACCATCCCTCGATCTTGAAGTTGAAGTTGATGGAGCCACGTCTGCAAACCGGACTCCTGGAGGTGGCCAGACCTGTTGACCCCATTGTGTTGCTAGCTCAGGCGAAGGCGGACATCCATTGCGCCCATTACAGCGGGGTGGATCCCGAACTGGTCACGGCGGTTCATGAAGCCGGAGGCTGGGTGGGGGTGTGGACAGTTGATGACGCAGTCGCGGTGGCCTGGTCTAAGCATTGCGGGGTTGATTCAGTGTTCACCAACCGGCCGGCCGAGATCGGGCCGCTGCTGCGCCTGCCCTGATGGAGGGCTCTCAGGGCCTTCAGAGAACCTTTTCAGGCTGCCGCGACAGTGCGGTTGCGGGTGGTCCGCTTGGCTGAGTAAAGCGCCTCGTCCGCTCGAGCCATGGCCTCCTGGACTGGCTCATTGGGGTTCCATTGCGCTACTCCAGCCGAGCAGGTCTGGTTTCGGGGCATCCGCGAACGGAGTCGATCCAGGACTCTGATCGCCTCATCGAGTTGACAATTGGGCAGGAGGACGGCGAATTCCTCGCCGCCATATCGGGCGATCAGGTCGGTCGATCTGATCTCGGCTGCCCATGCGGCGCCAGCGGTGGCGAGAAGGTCGTCCCCGGCCAGGTGCCCGAAGGTGTCGTTGAACTCCTTGAAATGGTCGAGGTCGATCAAAGCCAAGCAGAGAGGTTGCCCTGATCGGCGGGCGCGCGCAGCCTCTCGGGGCAGTTCATCGTCCCACACTCTACGGTTGGGAAGTCCGGTCAGCTGGTCGATCCGGGACAGCATCCGGCCCTCCTGCTCGCTGATCAGGGCTTGGCCAAACGCGACCAGGCCCACCATAAGCGCGAGGGCCAGCACTGCCGCGCTTGCGATGACGATCAGGCGCAGCCGGTCGATGCCGAGGTAGGCGACTTGAGGTGGGATTTCTGCGGTCACGCTCCATCCCCCAATGTTCAGGAGGGCCGTGTACGTGAATGTGCCCGGCAATATCGATCCTGGTCCCGCGATCGTCGCGCCGCTTCCGTCCCGAATCACAATCGTGGTTCCGGCAATCTGGTCGTAATTGCTGACCAGATCGGTGACGATCCGTGTTTGGTAGCTCAGTACCAGCACGCCCAGGGCCGGCCCACCCGGATTTCGAATGATGGTGCCAATGCTGAATAGGCCGGGGGCTGAAATGGTCGAGAGTTGAGGTTGATCGGCGGCCAGCACCTGCCGGATCCACTGGGACGAAGGACTCGCAGCGCCTGCTCCATACGACCGCTCGACGAGAAGGGTGCCGCCGGTGCTTGCTACGCCCGACCAGACCATGGCTGGGTCGACCTGTTCGGGCAGGTCGGCGGTCAGAGATCCCCAATCCGATTGGGAGCCGGCCGCCAGTGGCGCGACCAAGTTGGCCTGGTGACTCAGTCCCTCCTGTTGGGCAATGAGGTCCGATAGGCGCTGATTAAGAAGCAGGGCCCCCCCGGTAGCTGCTGAGTGGACCTCGTTGTCGACCCGCCCGCCAACCGCGTTTGTGGCCAGCGTGATGCTTGAGTAGGCAAGGCCGGCTAGGGGGGTGATCCCCAGCACGATCAGAAGAGCAAGCAAGCGCTGATTGGCAAGGGTTCGAACGGCGGTCCAAGCCGATGCCAACGTATTTCGCTGGCGCTTACGCGTACTGCCCAATTGCTGAGCGACCATCCCACCCATGGTTCTCCAACGATGTCCGGCCCAACCGTCATCATGGGATACACCATCCGCCTTCTCGCGATCAGGCTGGGCACCCCAAGAAGGCGAGACCGTTTAGGCTAGGACGAAGTCGACTCAATTGCCCCGATTACCACCTGAGCCAGCGCCTCGACGAAGTCGGGGTGATCGTTGAAGGATCGGGTCCTCCGCAGGTCCAGGCCCCGTTCACGGGCGAACTGCCTAGCTTCGATGTCGATATCGAACAGGATCTCAAGGTGATCGGCCACGAAGCCGATTGGGCAGATCAGGGGTCTGCGCGAGCCGGAGTCGGAGATGGCTTCCAGCAGGTCGGGGCCCAGCCATGGTTCTCCAGTTGTGCTGGCACTCTGAAATGCGAATTCCCAGGCGGGGAGGGTTTGGCCAGCGGTCACCAGCCGGCAGCTTTCCAAGAGTTGGTCGACGTAAGGGTCGCCCTCGTCCAAAATGCGCCGGGGCAAGCTGTGCGCGGTGAAGAAGATGCGATCGGCTGAGAATTCCGCGAGCGATTCCCGCAGCAACCCTCGGACGGCTGCGATGAAGGCCGGGTGGTTATAGAACCCTCGGACCATGATCAGGTTGCCTGGCCAAGCGGCTCTGAGGCGACTCTCGTAACCCCCCAGGCTCATTTGGGCGAAATGAGGGGCCAGGGGCAACCCGACCAGGTTTGTGATTCCCGCTGCGCTTGCTTGACCTGCCGCCTCCTCGATCATGGGCGTGGAGTGCTTCATGCCGACTAGCGCTGCCATCCCCAACCGCTGTCCCAGAGCCCGGGCTTGGGTCCGGGTAATCCGGTCCAGGGGCGATCCGCCGATGGCTCGGTAGCGCTCTACAAGCCCGGCGAGCGCCTGAGGCGAAGGTGGTCGACCACCCCGTATATGGGTGAAATAGGGCTCGATCCCAGCCGTGTCGGCGGGGGCGCCATATGCCATGCAGAGGACCCCGGTCATGAGATGTTCGGGGCCCACCCATGAACTGTCTCCACCAATATCTGGAGGCTCTCAAGAGGCGTCTCGGGTAGAACCCCGTGCCCGAGGTTGAAGATGTGTCCTGGGCGCCCCGCTGCCTGGCGGAGGATTTCATGGGCTCGCTCACGGACAGTCGCAGGCGGGGCAAGAAGGACCGCTGGATCGAGATTGCCCTGGACCCCGAGGTCGAAGCCGACCCGCTCCCAACCGGTAAGCAAATCGATTCGCCAGTCCAGAGAGACCAAGTCGGGCCCGGCTCCAGCGATCAATTCAAGCAGGCCGGCGGTAGAGGTTCCGAAATGAATCCGCGGGACGCCGAGGGTTTCCAGCTCGGCGAAAATCTGGCGCGTATAGGGAAGGACCTGTCCCTTGTAATCGGTGGGTGCAAGAGCTCCGGCCCAACTATCGAATAGCTGTAAGGCCTGTGCGCCAGCTCCAACTTGCTTGCTGAGGTAGTCCACAATCATCGTGGTCAGCTTGGTCATGAGCTCGCCCCAAGCCGCCGGTTCCGAGTGCATGAAGGACTTGGTCAGTTTGAAGTCACGGCTGGGACGGCCTTCGATCATGTAGCTGGCGAGGGTAAAAGGGCCCCCGGCGAAGCAGATCACCGGAACCGGGGACGCTTTGACCACCTGTCGCACCGCCGCCAGAACCTGAGGGACAGACTCCTCTGCGGGGGGTGTTCGCAGTCGTTCGACCTGTTCCGGAGAGCGGATTGGGGTGGCGATTACCGGTCCGACGTCCTCCACCAGTTCGAAATCGACTCCCATCCCTTGGAGGGGCAACATGATGTCGGCGAACATGACCGCGGCATCGACTCCCAGGCGTCGAACCGGCTGCAGCGTGACCTCGGTACAGAGATCGGCGTCGGCCACGATATCGACCAGCCGATACCGTTCCCGAAGGGCCCGATATTCAGGCAGAGAACGGCCAGCCTGCCTCATGAGCCAGATCGGAGTGTGATCGACTGGCTGATGCCGGGCGGCCTTGAGGAACTCGGACAAGGTGAGAACCAGCCTACTTCGGAATCCGTTACCCGCCGCCTCGTGGGACGTTTGCGCTTACAGAGGTGATGGATACTTCAGTGCGGAGATGGGTTTCGATCCCGGAAGCAAGCCGTCGTTCGAGGAACTCTATCGGGAGTATTTGCGACGGATTTATGGCTACGTTCGGGCCCAGGTCGGAAGCCCCGCCGAGGCGGAGGACCTCACCTCTCAGGTATTCGTCAGGGCCTGGGAGGCATATGGCCGCTACCTACCCCAGAGCCAGACCCCCTCGGCGTGGCTGTTCCGGATTGCTCGCAACCTCATCGTCGACCGCGGACGGCGCGGCGCCAATGCCCAAAAGGCGCTGCGCTTGGTTGGACAAGAGATTCGCCCGGAGCCAGATCCAGCTCAACTGGCCGAGGAACACATCCGTGACCAACAGCTGTTGGCAGCTGTCGTCGCACTCAGTGAAAGGCAGCGGGAGGTGGTCAGCCTGCGCCATGCGGGCGGATTCGGCTTTATGGAAATCGGAGGCATCATGGGCGTCAGCGAGGATGCCGCGAAAATGCTCTACCACCGCGCTCTGGCGAAATTGCGCGAGGCCCTTCCCGACATGAGGCCCCAATGAGCGAACTCGACCCGCTTGAATCTCGATTGGGTGACCTCTTCGACCAGATGGAAGCGCGGCCGGGCTACCAGGCTCAGCTCTGGGATCGAATCCAAGGTCGCGAGTTTCACCAGAGGTGGACCGGATCGAGGATGGCCGTCTGGGGAGCAATTGCGGCCGTGGTATTGGTGGTGGGGGGGGTCGGAGTTATGCGAGAGGTCTCTCCGCAGTCCCCGCCGGGTCAGATGAGGGCATTACCGGCGGCGGCTCCAGCCGACCGCGCGGTCACATCGCCCCCGTTCGATGCGGTCGCTCCGGCCGTGGGGAGCTCGCAGACTAACCTTTGCCTCCCCATTGCATCGGCGGCCCAGTCGCCGCAACCCAGCCCACGGCCTTCGGGCGTGTCTTCCCCCGTCATCTGCCCCACTCCGACGGGTAAAT
>DASZFH010000006.1:0-1674 GCA_035939985.1 Candidatus Dormiibacterota bacterium | reverse complement strand
AAATAGCCTCCGCCGGGAAGGTGGATCTGTTGCCGAGTGGCGGTGGATCGGGCCAAATCGTCAATTACGGCGATCTCCGCTCCTTCGACGACTTCGACTTCTCTGCGATCGGCGGTGCGCAGGCTGTGCCGATGATTGGCTCGAAATCGGGCCAGCATCTGCTCCTCCGGCCTGAGGTTCAGGATCAGAGTGTGTTGTGGCTGAACTGAGGATGCCGGCCGCAAACCCAATCGTTCTAGAACCTGGCGAAAGTCTGGACCCCGTTCAGGCTCGATTCGAAGCCTGGTTAAGCGTTGATGCTTGGCCCAATCTAAGAGGTCGACCAAAGCGGCTTCCGTAGCCGGAACCGGTCCGCGGGGAACATATGCCCAGGTCCAAGGCCCCACCCGCTGTCGCAGGACGGTGCAGCGACCGCCCCCAGGCAGGGTGATCCGATCCACTTTCCATCCGCTCCGCGCCTGTATCTCTCCCCACCCCCAGCTTTGCAACAGGGGCGGCGGGGCAGCCAGCGCCGTCAGAGACTGATCCCAACTTGCGCTCGAATCAGTTTGCATATGGTTCCAGATGGCAGGTGTCATTGACCAGGGTGATCGCAAGGCGTGAACCCACCCGTTCGATCACGGTCACAGAGGTGTTCTCCAGCCGAAAGGGAGAGTGATCGGCAACCGGCAGCGGCAGACAGATCGACAAGGCCATATTCACGACTCCGCCATGAGTGAAAACAGCCACCTCCGAGTCGGGATCAGGGTGGGCAGCGCAGATTCGATCAAGAGCCGCCCCGACCCTCGCCGCAAAGGCGGCCGCGCCCTCACCTTGGGGGACCTGGTCATAGGAGGGATGGCTCAACCACGTCGACCACAGCTCCGGGTCCTGTTGGGCGATTTCCGCTCGGCTTCGGCCCTCCCACTGGCCGAGGCCGACTTCGCGTAGGGCAGGCATGGCAATGACGTCGAGGCCCAGACGCTGGGAGGAGACGGTGGCGGTGGCCATGCTACGGTCCAGATCGCTGGAGTAAATCGCGACCGGACGGCGCCGTGACAACCGGTCAGCCAGACGACTTGCCTGCCACACCCCCAATTCCGACAACGGAGGATCCATCTGCCCCTGGATGCGGCCCTCTTGGTTCCAGGCTGACTGGCCATGCCGGATCAGGAGCAGACGGGGCCGGTCAGGATCAGATTGGACCGATCCAGACATTGGGCTCTTATACTACTTTGATCTGGGGCTGGCCTCGGCCACCTGGAAGCTGGGTATTTGAGCATCGTGGACCATATCGGAGACACCCGTGAAAGCCACCGGAACTTTTGATTCGGTTGAGCTCCGCTCCCTGCTGGAGGCGGCTCAAACAGAAAGGGCGACAGGGACGCTGCAGCTAAGCGAGAGCGGTCGGTCGTCAGTTCTGTATTTTCTTTTCGGCCACCTTTTTCACGCCGTCGCAGACTCTGGTAACGGCGAGACCAATGCGGGCGACGAGGCAGTCATGACCGCGTTGAGCTGGGCCGGAGGTGAGTTCAGCTTCGATCCCAAGGCCAAGCTGCCGGCCGACGACACGGTCAAGTCCAGCATCTCCGACCTTCTGGCTCGCATCGATGCCGGCGAGCGGCCGTTCATGCACCTCGCCTCGGCCCAGCCTGAGGAAACGAACCTCAGCTCCCTCATCCCAGTAGCCGGGTC
>DASZFH010000005.1:0-4526 GCA_035939985.1 Candidatus Dormiibacterota bacterium | reverse complement strand
CGCGGAGATGGCCAGTGGATAAGCGCGTCTATCCCCGCCTGATCCGCCACTTGTACGCGATTGCCGACCACGACGCGAAGAGTACTTGCCACGCCTGACGGGCGATGATCGCAACACTGCCAAGCACGAAGACCATTCCGGTCAGCCCGATCGCGCCCATCCCGCCATCCGCAAATGGGCCATCCGTCCCGGGGTTCTGTGGTGTGCCCGGCTGGTAGTTGCCTGCCAACGAGAAGAGCTGCACCCCGACGACCAGCAGCGCGACCTCCACCAGCAACGTGATGGCGGCCCAACGATTCAGCGTCTGGCCTACCTTCGAGGAAAGCCACCACAGGAGTGCGCTGAAGCCGAGGAGCCCAACGGCGATGCCGAGAACTATGGCTACGAACAGCACCCATTTGGCCCCGCCTGCCAGGCTGAGGAGCGCGATCGGGAGGGCCATGGCTCCATCGCAGCCTGTGGCAATCGCCTGGACCCGGAGCGCCCAGCGAGATCCCAACACGCCGATCGGCCCCCGTCGTCTTGCGGCAAGCGTTCCCTGAGGGCGGGGCTGACTCGGTTGCCATTGACTCCCGTCCCAAAACCACAGGCGGTCGTGAGAGATCCAGGTTTGCCCGTCAAACTCCATCCTCAGGGAAACGGAGACCGGAACATTTTGGTAACCGTCGCCGATCGCCGGCGTTAACTGAGCAGGTGAAACCCCCCTGGTCCCGACCGGCTCCTCCGACCGCTCGGGCCCACACGCGCTGGCCGCTGTTCATCATCGCGGGCGCGGAGGGTCTCGCCTTCCTCGTTGTTCTCGTCCTGATCGCGGGAGTGATTGTGCTCAACCTCGCAAGTGACAACCGGCTTGTCCCTGAATGGGCGGCTGCCCTTCCAATGCGATGGCGTTACCACAGGGCCCCCGCCTCAACGAAAGCGCTGGCCTCCAGAATGGCTGGCCGCCGAAATCACTCGGCTGCTGGAGCACCTACTCGACGAACACCTCCACTGCGGACGCTTTCAGCTTCTACTCGGACCGGTCAAACGTGCCTGGATGGACCATCACCGAGGCCCATCCCGAATCAACGACCGTTAACTTCGTGAGTGCCTCCAAACCCAACTTTCAGGCCATGGTCTCCGTCTCCGGCTCAGGCTCCGCACTTTGGAATCATCCCGGCAGGACGAGGATCGATATCACCGTTTGCTTCTGCGATCCCCGGTCCTTTGAAGGCTAGCTTTGGCGGCCGCTGGGCAGATTGAAGGTCGGCTTGAGCCGGTCGACCTATTGGAGGTCGGTTGGCAGGCCTCACGCTCGCTTCGGACCGAGCTTGCCGTCGATGCTTTGGAGATGGCCTTTTGGGCGGGACGGGGCCAGCAACTCGATGGCCTCGTGCACCACTCGGACAGGGGTGTTCAGTATGTGTCGATTCGCTACACCGAGCGCATTGCCGAAGCTGGGGGGCCAACTACTATCGGCTCAAGGCGACGAACGTTGCCGCCCTTGCGTGAAGGAGTTACTCTCCGAGAAAACCCGGGGCGGTTCAAACCCGGTCTGCCCAATCAGAATAGGGGCGGGTAGGGCCCTTCAGGTCGCCAGGTGTTCGGGAGACGCTCTAATGCTTGAGTCGAGCGGCGAATCTTGGAACGCTTCGCATCAGCATTTCGATTAGCTCCGGCCTGGAGATTGGAGGTCTCCGCAGGGCTGCGGCCTGCGCCTCGATCGAGGTCTCAACCGTGGGCGGATCAAGATCGTACAGCCCGATCAGGAAGGCATCGGGATGCACGGCCTCGATCTCGTGCGGCTCGCAGGATTCCACCGGAAAATCCCGGAGGTTGAAGGTGATCACTGCCTCCGCTGGCGAGGCAACGGCGGCGGCCAAGACGTGGCGATCGCCCTCATCGTTCGTCATTGCCCTCTCCAATCGCTGGACTGCATCGGCCGGGACCACGGCAGATGGAAACGTCCGCCGCATCGCGGCGATGCGCCGCGCCGCCTGCTCAGGGGTATGCCGGTCCTTGACTAGCGTTCGCTCCAACTCCTCCAGGATCCGCTCGCTCCAATACGGGTCGTACAACTCCCTCTCGGCGAGCCTGAGGAGAACATCGCACAGGGAGTAGGGATACAGAACGCAAGTATCCAGAACGACCCCGAAAGCCATGGTCAACCAGGATAGAGACGAGCCAGGGCTTTCGTTCGACCGTCACCGATAACCTCCCTCGACCTCCTGAGCGGCCACTGCCATCTCATCCAGAAGGCCACGGCGTTCGTGAGCCCTGGTTTCGCGGTAGTCCAGCACGTCGTCAAGGAGCACCCGGCGATGGGAGCCGACCATCTCGAACGGAATCGAGGACCCTAGCAAGTTGCGGGACAGAAACGTACGAGAAACGTGCAGAAGGTCAGCAGCCTGCTTAGTGGTCAGGACTTTTCCCTGAGGGACCAGAATGATCGACTGGCCCCGACCCATGGCCTCCACGACCCGCCGAAGTGCGTGGAAGACCGAATCCGGGATGTGGATCTCCGTTCCCTCAGTGCTGACGAGTCGTGCTCTCCGACCGCTTCGTTCGATGTCGATGAGACGTCGATCCAGCTCGTGGAGCAATTCTTCGTCTTCCTGATCCGGCGTGAGCACGGTGTCTGGTGCGGCCGTTGCAGTTGCCATACCTTCACCTCCTTAGCAAGGGAAGTCTACCCGCTAAGTGGGCTAAGTGCAACATCTAACGCAAATGATCTAGCCAAGCGCTGCCGCGGAAGTGCTGGTCAGCAGCACAATTTGGGTAAGGGTGCTCTGCTCCAATTCATCCGGGCCTGAGGAGGCTTCCCGAAGGCCGGCACTTCCGTGGTAAGGAAGAGGTCTCGAGTTCGAATCTCGACGTGGGCTCCATGCCGCAAGCTCACCTGATCACAGGGCGAACCACCGAGTCACGGCGTCGCGCAATCCCGCCTCGGTTCCATCTCCCACCCAAGCGACGTGCCCATCAGGCCTGACCAGCACGGCTGATGGCGCCCTCACCTCGCCGATTACTGGGAGTTCCCAGATGCCGACATAGGAGGCATCCACGACCTGAACCCTTTCGGCCCACGGTGCGATGTCGAACCCACCGTCCTGACTGAAGTTGAGAAGCAGGGGCTTGGCATTGTGAAGCAGCGAGAAAACAGTGATCGGGCCATCAGCGGTCACAAGATCCAGGTCAGGCATGCGTCGCCCGAGCAGAGGGTGTCCCTCGCTGAGGTCGTAGGCGATGTCGAGGCCGGAAATCATCGCGGCGATGTGCTTGCGCGGTTGGTCCATCGTCAGCACCTCAGCCAGGATCCCGCGCAGCGCGACCGTGCGCTCGTCGTTAGCCCCGACAGCCCTCTGCGCCATAGTGTTCTGCAGCACGCCGGCGGCGACTGGATGCCGTTCAGCTTGGTACGTGTCGAGAAGGCTCACTGGTGATGTTCCATTGACAAC
Organism: Candidatus Dormiibacterota bacterium; assembly: GCA_035939985.1. Lineage (GTDB taxonomy): Bacteria > Chloroflexota > Dormibacteria > Dormibacterales > Dormibacteraceae > DASZFH01. Next base: position 1,092 of record DASZFH010000005.1, on the reverse strand, counting down.
CCGACCCAACTTCCAACCCAGGTTGACGGCGTCCTGCACGCCGACGTTCAAACCCTGGCCGCCCATTGGGGCGTGCACATGGGCGGCGTCACCGGCGAGCAGAACGCGCCCGCTGCGATATGCGACTGCCTGACGGGTCATGTCCGTAAAGCTGGAGATCCAGTGCGGGCTGTGCACGCCGTAATCCTTGCCGTCAACCCGGATCAACGCGTCTCGGACGTCCCGCAAGGTGGGCTCGTCGGGGCGGTCGAGGTCGGGCACTATGAGAGTGACTCCCACCCGTCCATCCTCGGCTGGGCCTATGCCACCGCCGCCACGCAAGCCGAACTCAGGAACCTCCTCCATCTCGACCTCGGCGATGATCCAGCGCGTGGTTGGGTCCCACCCCGCGAAATCGATTCCGGCCACCTTGCGCACAGTGCTCCTGCCCCCGTCGCAACCAACCAGGTACTGCGCCCGCAGCGACGTGCTGTCGGAGAGCGCGACATCGATTCCACTGTCGTCTTGGGTGAAACCGATCACCTCGCGTTGGCGCAGGACGGGAACGCCCAATTCGTCGAGCCAGCCGGCCAGTATGCGCTCGAAATGGCTCTGCAGCAGTGCCATCCCATAAGGGTGGCGGGTTGGGAAGTCGCTGATATCCAACCGGATCCCGGCGAACGCCTGCACCTGCACCGCCTTTCCCTCGGCCAGGAAGCGATCGGCGACACCGCGCTGATCCAGCACCTCGATGGTGCGGGAATGCAGACCCCTTGAGCGCGAGCTTTCGAGGTTGAAGCTGGCGCGTCGCTCGACGATCAGGACGTCCGTCCCGGCCAGTGTCAGCTCCGCCGCCAGCATCATCCCGGTCGGACCGCCGCCGGCTATCACAACCGCGTGCTCGGACATACTCACTCCTCATTTCCAACGTTGGTCAGGAAACTTTGCACCATACCCGGGGGCTTGCGGCAAGCCCCCGGGGACTAATATTGAATTGAGGGCCCGCCACCCGGGTACGATGCTCGCCCGGACGAGTCACGGACAAATCGCTCTTAACAGGCAAAGACTCTAGGCATACGAACATCCGTACGAGACAATATGGGGTGTGATCGC
>DASZFH010000004.1:0-3721 GCA_035939985.1 Candidatus Dormiibacterota bacterium | reverse complement strand
GGCGGGCGATCCGGGAGAACCGCCGCGGGTTCCCGAACGACTCCAGATAGAGCAGGATGACGTCGGTGTTGGGGTCATCCTCCCAGTACTCCAGCAAATCATTGCCGGAGATGTCGGCCTTGTTGCCGACCGAGGCAAAAGTGGACAGACCCAGACCGTAGCTCCGAGCCTTGTCGATCACGGCCAGGCCGAGAGCTCCGCTTTGTGACATGAAGCCAATGTTGCCTCGCGGAGGGGACCCTGGCGCAAAGGTGGCATTCATCTGATGTCCCTCGGCGGTGCTCAGGACGCCCATGCAGTTGGGCCCGATCAAGCGTATGCCCGCCTGGCGGCAGACCTCCAAGAGTTCGGCCTGAAGAGCCCGCCCTGCCTCACCGACCTCATTGAACCCGGAGGAAATGACGATCAGAGCTTGGACTCCCTTACGGGCACACTCTCGAGCTACTCCGATGACTTTTGCGGCCGGAACCACCACCACAGCCAGGTCGACCGGGCCCGAGATCGACTCGACGCTCGGGTAGGCGGGCACAGACTGGACAACCGGGTAGGGACTGACCGCATAGACGGGACCGGGGAACCCCGAATCGAGCAGGTTCCGGAAAACCTCTCCCCCGATCGATCCGCGCCGACGCGAAGCTCCGATGACGGCGATCGAGGACGGCTCGAATACGCGCCTGAGGGCAGCCACACTCGCGACATGCTCCCGGAGGGAGTATTGCTCAACCGCTGCGGGAGTGGTTGAGGTTGGGAATTCAATCGACAACGTGCCGGCTCCCGCGCTTGATTCGATTCGAAAGCCGCTGTTTCGGAACACTGAGATCATGCGGTGGTTCTGAGGCAGGACATCGGCCTCGAAAGTGGTTATCCCCGCTTCTCGAGCCGACTCCGCCAGGTAGCCCACCAGGATGGTGCCCAGGCCGAGCCCCTGCAGGCCGTCGGCGACCGCCAGCGCGATCTCGGCCCGGTCCCTGGCCAGGGCGGTATAAAGGCCGTGGCCGACAACCACCTCGGGATCTCCATGGAGAGCGATCAGGCTCAGGCAACGGTGGTTATCGACCGTGGCGAACCCGGAAGCCGCGCCCGTCAGATCCTTCAGGGCTCCCTGGAATCGGAACAGTCGCGACTCCTGGGAAAGGCCTTCCAAGAATGCCATCAGGCCCACCTGATCCGTGGGCAGGGCTGAACGGACATGGATTGTCGAGCCGTCGCGAAGGACCGCATCTACGTCGAGGTAACTGGGACATCGAGTGCGGTGGGATTTAGAGCGGAGCGGTGCCTTGGCCGAGATTTCCCGATCCGCGGGCGCAGTCGTATTGGTGTGAGTCATCTGATTCACATCCTGGACCTCCAGAGGTGAAGAATCCGGAGTCGAAGGTCCCCCGATCGCAGGGGCCCCTGGTCCCACACAGACTCCTTGGCTTCTACGGGGAGAATCGGATGAGTGGCCAAGACGCCGATCTGTTCAGTCTCCCTATGATCGAGATGGTCCACTGCCTCCCTACACAGCTGAGGAGCTGAAATGGAAATTCTGCGTAACCTCTGGCGTCGAAAACTGCGCAACTTTCTGACCGTGTCAGGAATCGCGATCGGGATCCTGGCCTTCTCCACCATGGGCGCGCTGGCGGCGAAGGAGAACGCCCTGATTGATGGTGGGGTTAAGTACTTCTCCGATCACATCAGTGTCAGTGACTCAACCGCCGGGGCCTTCGGGGGTGGATTGATCAACATCGGCAAGGTCGATCAGGTCAAGGCAGTCCCCGGAGTCGCTGCCGTGTTCGCCACAGCGGGAGCGCCGGCCAAGGCGGACTCCAGCGGGTTCAGTTTTGGGCCGGGTGACACCATCGTCTCCGATGAGCCCGGTTCGGCCCGTTATTCGAACTTCAAGCTCACGGCCAAGCTGGGGCGAATCGACAACATATCCGATAGCGAGGTGGTGCTTGGCTCCGACTTTGCCAAAGAACTCAACAAGACTGTGGGTGATCGCGTCGATCTGCCCGTTGCGCCCAAGATTTCAAGGGCTGATTTCATCAACCACAGCTTCACCGTCATTGGAATCATCGATAAGACTCTGACCGCCCCCGATAGCTTCGCCATCGTGTCCCTCCCAGATGCCCAGCGGGCCCTGGGAGACAACCTCCCTCCCGCCTTGCGGGGGCAGGTTGACGCTTCGCATCTGGTCAGCGGTCTGGATGTTTACGGGCAGCCAGGCGTGAACCTGGATGCCCTGGCCAAGAAGATCAATGCCACTGTCCCTGGCCTCAAAGCCATTTCGCCGACCGACCTGGTCAACGCATTCAAGCAGTTCGCCCTGATCTTTTCCGCGATTGCCTTGGGGGCTGCTCTTCTCGCCCTCGTGGTGGGAGGGCTTTCGGTCGTAAACACCATGCTCATGTCGGTGACGGAGCGCTATCGTGAGATCGGGCTCAAGAAGGCCGTTGGCGCTCGCACCCGGCACATACTCAGTGAATTTCTGACCGAGTCGGTCACGATCGGCCTGATCGGAGGCTCGATCGGACTCCTCTTTGGCTACGTCATCACCACCGCTATCAATGCGGCCACCGCCGGCCAGAACTTGGAGCTGTTCCTGATGACGCCCGGGCTGGCCCTGGGGGCGCTGGGATTCTCCATCGGATTGGGTGCCCTGGCCGGTGTGATCCCGGCCCTGAGTGCCGCTCGCCTCGACCCAGTTACCGCTTTGCGGTCGCAATAGGAGCCTGTGATGCCGAGTATCGAAGTCCGCAATCTGCACAAGAGTTTTGGTAAAGGCGACCGCCTGGTTAAGGCCGTGGATGGCATCAGTCTTGATATTGAAGCGGGTGAATTCGTTGCTGTTGTCGGTCGTTCCGGCAGCGGCAAGACCACCACTCTGGACTGCCTCGGATTGCTCCTGACGCCATCGGAAGGCAAGATCACCATCGGTGGGGTCGATACCTCGACTCTCTCGGACAGCAAGCGGGCCCAGTTCCGGGGCGAGGAGATCGGATTCATCTTCCAGGGCTTCAACCTTCTGCCTTCGCTAAGTGCCATCGACAATGTCCTCCTGCCCCTGCGTTACACCGGGGGTGACAAGAAGGCGGCCCGTCGGCGTGCGGACGATCTCATGGAGCAGATCGGCATGAGCCCGCGACGCCACCACCGGCCCTCAGAGCTATCGGGGGGCGAGCAACAGCGAGTGGCGATTGCGCGAGCTCTGATCAACGAACCGGCCCTGGTCCTCGGTGATGAACCTACCGGGGAGGTCGACTCCGAAACCAGTGAGAGCCTGATGGGATTGATGCGAAAGATGAACCGGGAAAAAGGGGTGACCTTCGTGATCGTGACTCACGATCTTGATCTGGCCGGCCAGACAGACCGGATTGTCCGTCTCAAGGATGGTCAGGTGGTGAGCGATGAAAAGCAGGTCCCGCAGGTCGGCGAATTAGTGCCCTAAAGGACTCCGGAGCGGGCTTGGGCCAGCTGTTCCATGATCCCGAAAATCAAGCCGGCGTTGCGATCGGCGTCGTGGCGGAGTCGAGCCTGGGCGAGCCCTTGGGTGCCCATTCGAGCTCGGCGTGCGGGGTCGCCCCACAGCGCTTCTAAGGCCTGGCGCAAGCTGGCCGGGTCTCGGGGTGGAATCAGGAGTCCGGTCTCATCTTCGACGACCATCTCCGGAATGGCGCCAACCCTGGTGGATATCACCGGCAAGGCGCAGGCCATCGCCTCCCCGATGACTTGGGGGAAG
>DASZFH010000003.1:0-2266 GCA_035939985.1 Candidatus Dormiibacterota bacterium | reverse complement strand
CTGGTATGACCATGTGCTGGCCCCGATCCTGACCCAGTCCCAGACCGGGCTGGATGGGCTCACCGGTGCCGGCCTGTGTGGTTCCAACCCGGCCCGCGTCCCGGCGGGCCAGCAGGGCCGTTGTGGCCTGGGCCCCCGGCTGCCATTGCTGGTGATCTCGCCCTTCGCGAAGAAGAACTATGTCGATCACAGTGTCACGGACCAGTCCTCAATCATCCATTTCGTCGAGGACAACTGGAAGTTGGGTGGGATCGGGTCCGGGTCCGTCGATCAGAGCTCTGGATCGCTCAACGGCATGTTCAACTTCAACGATCGTGAAGGTGGAGGCGACGACAGCCGGCTGTTCCTCAACCCGCAGACCGGCCAGAAGAAGTCTTAAGAGCCTCCCGAGCGCGGGCCGGCTATTGGTGGTCGGCCCGCAGTTGCCATCGACCTGATTCGATCGCGGTATTGTGAGTCCTACGATGCCAAAAGGAACTTCTGACCCTGGCGCTCCGCCCGATCCAACCCCGTTTACTCCTCCGCCCGATCCACCGGCGAGTTCGATGCCACCGCCGCCCCCTATCCCTGAGCCAGCGCCATCGCCACCACCGCCGCCCGTATATGCCCAGCCTCCCTACCAGCCCCCGCCACCGGCGACTTCGCGGCGTTGGCGTCCTCGGAGCTTTGGCGTGGTGCTGGTCCTGGTGGGGGTATACCTCCTGGCTCAGAACCTGGGCTTCCTGGATTGGCTGGACTGGAGCATTTTCTGGCCGGTCGCTTTGGTCATTCTTGGAATCTGGTTCCTGCTCCGCGGTCGGCACTAGAGGCTTGGTCTAGTTGTCCCCACCTGCCGTCGAGCTGATCGACGTCTATAAGCGATTCGGCGATGTCGAAGCGATGCGGGGAGTCTCTCTCACCGTCGAAGCCGGCCAGGTGGTTGCTTTTTTGGGGCCCAACGGCGCAGGGAAGACGACTTCGATCAGTGTCATGTTGGGATTGCGTCGGCCAAGTTCGGGTCAAGCTCGCCTCTTCGGGCTCGACCCTTGGTCCCGTGCCGCTCGCAGCCGGATCGGGGTGATGCTCCAGGACTCAGGGGTGCCGACCTACCCCAAGGTCCGCGAGATCATCGATCTCTTCCGCTCCTATTATCCCGCCCCTCTGGCGACCGGCCAGGCCATCGCGTTGGCCGGGCTGGAGGAAAAGGCGGATGCGAAAATTGATGGTTTGTCAGGGGGCCAATTGCGCCGCCTCTACTTTGCCCTCTCGATTTGTGGCGACCCGGACGTGCTCTTCCTGGATGAGCCCACGGTGGGCATGGACGTCGAGGCCCGATTGGCCTTCTGGGCCGGGATCAAAGAGCTGATCGCGAGGGGCCGGACCATCGTTCTGACCACTCACTACTTGGAGGAGGCGGACCAGGTCGCTAACCGGGTGGTGGTGATCAATCAGGGAGTGATCGTCGCCGACGCCACTCCGGCCGAGATCAAGGCGGGCGTGGCTGGCCGGCGGGTCAGTTTCCGATGCGATCCCCCCAACCTGGATCTTCTCCAAGGCCTGCCCGTCGAGCGGGTCGAGGTGGTGGAGGGCAGCTTGCGCTTTCTCAGCCGGGAACCCGAGGCCGTGCTCAAGGCACTTTTTGCCCGGGGCGTTGCGATCAGTGACCTGGAGGTGGTGGGTGCTGACCTGGAAGAGGCGTTCCTCACCTTGACTCATTCCAACTCTCCAGTTGCGAAGTCTGGGAATGAGTAGTTTGGCCACGCCTCGGTTCGCCTCCGTGCCCAGAATGTTGGGGCAGCAACTAAAGCTTGAGTACCTTCGCCTGCTGCGGGTACCTGCTTTTAGCCTGATCAGCCTGGCTCTCCCGATTATCCTCTTCACCTTCTTCGGCCTGAAGCACGTCAACGACAACAACTGCGCCGCCGTCAATTGCGGTCAATACCTTTTGGTCTCGTTCGGAGCCTACGGATTCACCAGCATGATGGTCTTCTCGTTCGGAATTGGGGTCGCGATCGAGAGGGGGCAGCGCACCAATGTCCTCTTCCGGGCCACGCCGCTTCCGGGAGTGGTGCTGATGCTGGCCAAAGTCATCGCCGCTTTCCTCTATGGGATCGTGGTTCTCGGGGCTTTGGTGCTCTATGCGATGGTTGTGGGTGGGGTCCGGATCGATCCAGTCACCTTGAGCAACGTGGTCATGCGCTTGATGGTCGGTTCCCTCCCTTTCATCGGCCTTGGGTTTGCCATCGGCTACGTTTCGGGACCGAATTCGGCGCCGGCTCTGGCCAAC
>DASZFH010000002.1:0-2029 GCA_035939985.1 Candidatus Dormiibacterota bacterium | reverse complement strand
ACCAGCAGCACCTCGTAGTTCTGGTACTCGAACTTCGAGCAGGCTTCGAGCAGCCTCCCGATCACTCGCTTCTCGTTGTAGGAGGCGATCTGGACGCAGATGAACGGCTCCTTCTCCAGGTGCACATGGCCGCGGCCGTTGGCCGCCGCCTTGAGGTCGGCGCTGGCAGTGGGGATCTGTGAGCGGTGCATGATCCGGCTCAGGGTGCTGTGCCCACTGCCATTGCCGTTGCCATTTCCGTTCGGCTTCTCCCGCCCGTTGCCCATCCCGGGGATCAGTCCGAAGGAGCCGATCAGGACCATGAAGGTGGCGACGTAGTAGCGGATCGAGAAGGCGAAGAAGAGGGCGCCCATGAACAGGGCGGTGAATGACAACGTCAGCCCCAGGATCTGACCGATGCTCGCTCCCTGGTAGTAGCTGGGGATCAGGGCCAGCCCTCGGATGATGGCCACAAACGGCAGGCAGGCCAACACAAAGACGCCGATGACCAGCGATCTGCTCACCAACGTGCGCCCAAGTCCCCGCCAATCACGCGGCAGCGGCGGATCCGGACCGGCCCCGGTCCGCTCTTTTAGTTTTAATCCGGGCTTTTCTTGTACTGTGCTCATGGCGTTAAGGCTCGATCCAAGAAGGCCTCTGCGCGGCCTGAACTCAGATGCTCATCACAGTAGGTTCGTCCGGCCCGGTCTGAATGCCTTGATGCCGGAGCGACCCGACACTCACGGGGACCTGACCCTGCCGCCAAACCGATCCGACCCCTAGGAGGTGAGGGTCAGTCGACTGGTGTTGGCGGGCCGGCCCGAGTGCGTCTGAACCTACGCATCAGCACGGGCGCAATGGCCGCAAATCCGAAAAGAGGTAGGCCCAGCTCAGGGATCACGAGGTTCTGACTGCTGTTGAGGTTGGTCGTATACACAGAGGTGTCGTAGTCGAGGGTGAAGCCGGAACCGACGGTGCCACTGGCCACGGTGTCGATCACGATTGCTAAGCACCAAAATTCTCCCGCAGGCGCGGTGACGTTACTGGCGGGGGAGAAGTTGGCGGTGGTCTGGCTGGTCACCCCGCTAGTCAGCGATATTCCATTCTTCCCAGCTATGGTGCCGGCCGTGCCCGCCTGGAAGATGGCCTGGGGGCCACGGCTGGTTGACGACGTCCCGAGCGTGAACTTGCTCGATTGGCTGCCGCTTGCGGCGGTAATGCCCCACTGACTGGCCTCGGTACCGTGGCTCCCGTCGGAAAATCCCGAACCCGACCCGCCCAGGGTCATCGTGAGCCCACCGGTATTGGATCCGGCGGTCACCGTGTCGCTGTTGGCGTCAATGTTGATCGCCGAATAGACGAGCTGATTTGCCGCCGTGCTCGACTCGCTAGGGGGGGTGAAGGTGGTGCCCGACAGGTCTGGTTGCCACTCCGAGGTCACCAACGCTCCGGCGCCGCTGAACTCGTCGAGCTGCATGTGCTGGACTCCACTGCTGCTCGCGGCCAGATTGAGAGTAACGGTGGTGGTCCCAGCCCGAGCATTGAGGACATAGAACACTCCCAGCGTTCCATTACCTGAGCTGACCAACGATGTCCAGGTGCCGTCAAGGGTGTCCGCCACCGAGCTGAGATTGGCCCCAGCCGAAGAGACCGAGGCGATCAGAAGGTCGCCCGCCCGCACCGGTAGGGTGAAGGCAGTCGTGGCGGTGGTCCCGGAGGCGGTCGGCATCGCCGACTTGCCCTGGACCCACCTGATGGTGTGGGTGCTCTCCGCGCCAATCGGCTTGAACAGAGCCGTGGAACCCGTGGGAGTATGGTTACCGGTGCTCCACGATATATAGGGCGTGTCCGCATGGACGATGCCATAGGGGTCGTACTCCATTGCCATCTGGCCAGCGGACGTGGTACCCACGTTGGCACCCACCGTCATCGCGGCCCCGGTGGTAACGCCCTGGTCGTGCCCCGCCGTAAAACTTCCGGTGGTCGAACTAAGGGTGCTGTAGACCCCAAAAATCAGAAGTTCTCCCCGGCCTACGGGCGTGAGCGAGGC
>DASZFH010000001.1:0-6989 GCA_035939985.1 Candidatus Dormiibacterota bacterium | reverse complement strand
GCCTTCGAGTTTGTGGGTATCGGCGCGGGACTAGCGGCGGGAGCCATCGTCGATGCTATAGCCGCCCGCGCTGCCGCGCGATTGCTACCCGAGGTCATTGATGCCGCGGAGGGTGCGGGGGGAGGCGCGAGCGACATCTTTGTGATTGGCAGGCAGGCCGACACGGCGGCCTATGCTGGCAAGCCGGGATTCAACGTGCTCAACATGCCAAAGGAGGAGTGGAGCCTAGCCAACAACGATGCATGGGTTCAGGGCGGAATGGACCGAGGCGCTCCCTTCATGCCAGCGTCAGAACCGAATCTTTCGACGGTGTTCAATGCGTCGCGTGGCGAGTTGAGCGTATTCGGTCGTGAGCTAAGGCAGCTCCATAACGGTGGCTACGACATCCACGGCGCGCAACCTGGTGAGTTGCTTTGGCCGGGGCAGGGATGGAGAGCGGCTGCAGGCGAATGAGCGACGAAGCGCCCACATTGGCGGAGATGGAAGGCAGATGGGAGGCATTTCAGATCGAGGCTAATGCCACTGGAAGGCACGACCCCTATCTGCTCCAGCCCTATCCCACGCCTCTTGATGAGGCACTCGACGCCGTGGTGTCGGGGTTTGGGTCGATGTCCGACGCGGAACGGGCGGTGTGGAAAGGGAAGGTGCCTTTCACTCAGCGCGATTCGCAAGTCCTCCTGACGTACGGAGCGCGGATGGCTACCCAGGCTCTGAGAGAGGGTTCTACGGATCGAGTAACCAATGGACTCCTGGCCCATCTGATCGAAGGGGAGCGTGATGATTGGCGAGAGAACATCATTGTCTTGACGCTGCTCTTCGACGCGATGAAGAAGTTGGGGGCAGAACCTCTACCGCTCTTCGATGCGGTGGCGTCGCTGGCGCTAGGCGATCCGGCGGGGGAGACGCTGAAGGGGTTCCGCAATCGAAAGCCCGAGGTCCTGACCATCGAGTCGATGGGCTACAGGACGACGATGGCAAACCAGGGGGTTCGATATGAGCCCGATCCGGCGATCTGGAAGGGCTGAGGACCGGAATGTCCTGCGCCCGAGTAGCCAACTGGGCCGGGCCGGCGCTTTCGACGGTGGTGTTCCTGCTCGCCACCGTCATCAAGCCCGTGATCGTGAGGTCCGTCGGGCGGACGGCCGCGGCCGTGGCCTTCGTGCTGATCCTGACCGCAGTGCCGGCCGGTTTCCCATTCGACTCCAGCCACGCAGCTATGCCTACGACATCAGTCGATACCTCTACGACGGCAACACCAACTACTTCGAGTGCATCCGCGTCACCCGACTCGGCGGTTCCCGGACAGGATTTGCTGTCCGGTTTCACCCCGCCCGATTCTGCCGGGATCTTTGCCGCAGAAAGTGGGGGAGACCTGATCCGGGTCGGTCGGTGGATGAGCCCTGTTGAACATGATGCGATGGTCGGCTCAGGTATGGTCCAAGAGGGCGCAGGCGGCGTGTCCTCAGTTGCCAACCCTGCAAACGTGGCTGCTTACGAACGGCAGGCGGCGGCCGGGTCCCGCTACGTCGAATTCAACGTCCCTTCGTCATCTGTTCGCCAGGGCGGTGCGCCAGGCTGGGGAATCATCGACGGTCCGAATTCAAATATGGCGCGGTTCGCCGCCCAAGCCGGGGGGCCCGTTCCCCAGTTCCCGGCTGCCACAGCTATCGAGTGGGTCGCATCGAGGCTGGGAATATGATTGCGACCTTAGCGGCCTGGATCGATCAGAATCGCCCGGAGTTGGACCGCCTTGGGCTCATGGTGGCCTACACGCAAGGTCCGGCCGACCGGCCGAAGAAGGCCGGGTGGATTGACTTGGACGGACCCACGATGCTGGTTAGGGTCACGGTTTGGGAAAGCGGCGAGTGTGACATCGAAACGGCATTGATAGGGTCCGGTGAGCAACGTGTCGAGCACCGGGACCTGGCATCCCCGGCGGCGCTCACCGACACTTTGACTGAGGTGGTCGCACGGTTTGCATAGGCCGCAGAAGGTGGCGGCGGTGCTGGGACTCTCCTCCACTACACGGACGAGGCTGGTCGAATCGGTATCCAAAGCGATGGCGTGATCGCTCGTGGTGCACAGACAGGGAAAGTCTCGGTCATGCCAACACGGTATGCAAATGGAGCCACCGCCCAGTCCGAATTGGCCTTGGCCCGGACTCCAACTGGATACTTTGAAGTTCTGGGCGGGCGTCTACCAGGTCTTATGGACCTGAGGTCGTTGACCCGTTCAACGGCCAACCAGGTGGTGGCATTGAGTACTGGGTAGAGCACGCAGTCGACGCGACCGGTCTCAAGTGGAATCCGTTCTGATGGCAAGTACAAGGTTCTTGACCGTCTATGACTACGGCCAGGGCGGTGTTTGGCGGGTTGTTTTAGCTGAATCCCGGGCTCAGGTCGAATGGGAGTTTTCGCTACTCACCGTGATGGACGGTCCACCGAGTTGGATGACCGCCGCTGAACTCGATGTCGTCAAGGTGGTCGACATTGACAGCGGCGAGGACGAGTTCCTAAACAGCCTTCGTCGGGAGCCCTGACCCGTCCCGCTGAGGGAAGCAAGGATTGGCAGCGTCAAGAAGACCGGCATAGAGGCTCGGGGGATTCTCTTATTTCTTCTGGCGCTCCTGGGTCCAGGGCCAATTGGACAGCTATTCAACCGCCTGGGCTGCAGGTAAGCTAGCGGACCTTCTGTTGCTACCCCGGTACATACTCATGCGACGTATTCTCAGCCTGTGGCCAAATTGAGAACCCTACCTGGCTGGAACGGTGAATTCGATGCGTATTGGATCGAAACGACGGCCTGGTGCTGGGACAAAGTCGACCGCTCTGCCCCTCATACCTGCTTGAGGAGCCCGATCTTGCGACCCCGAACTCCGCTTGGGGGTAAGAAACGCGGGATTGCGGCGGTGGAGTCGGTAATGGTCAAGAGAAGAGCGGCTATACTAGACTCCGGGACCCAAGGGCCTAGGGCCGATCGAGGCGAATGGCTAGGTCAGACATTGCTGTTCTTCCCGGATCTCTCGCTCAGCGATGGCCTCTCGGCCCTCTTGACCCGCGGCTTTGTTGATAGCGACAATGCTCCCCCGTGGGACTCATGGATAGGCTGGGGCGAGGACCTAGGTGGGGACTGGTACATCGCATCCTGGGTGCCGGACGAGTTCGTGCGGTTTGCAGACATGGCGGTAAGCGAAAACCCCGAGCAATGTCTTCGATGGGCTTCTGGTGACCATCACCCGCCCGTTGAGCGCGGGGAGGTCTTGGCGGCGTTAGACGCGCACCGGGACGAGTCCGCGAGAATCAGGTGGGAGAGTTTGACGAATTGGGGGCCGAGCCAGGGTGGTGGGCGGGAATGAAATGATCCGTCCACGGTGTGGGTTGCCGGATCTCAAGAGTTTGCACAGGGGGCCTCGGGAGTGGTTCACGCCTTTCTGAGGGCGGGCGCGTCGGATGCGCAAAGTATCTGGGCTGAGACCGAGTTGCCGACTTTAATCGCGAACCCTAGGGTTCCCGGCATCCTCATTCATTGGGTTGGGGCTGCGTAACTCTGTGAGAGGTGACTTTAGGTCCCCGCAGCCCAGATTAGTCGAGGGCCCAGGTTTTTCGGTAGAGGAACTTGGTAGAACCGGACTCTGCTACACGGAGGGCGAGAGAGTCATGCTTGTTGACTCGGAAGGCTTAGCGGTCCCCGGAGGGATGGCAGTTTACAGAGACTCGATCAAGAGCTGGCAACCGCCACATGAAGATGATCCGGTTCGGCCCATCGACAGAGCGAGGATTATCGACAACATCCGCAGCGCGTTGAGGTTCAGCGGATATGAGATAAATGTCCTGTAATTGACGGGACTAGTTCCGGACGGGTTATTCAAGGGGGTGCTTGCTTCTTCCGTGAAAGAAGGTCCAGTCTCGTTGCAGGCGCTGTTTGGCGAATTGCCGCTTGATCTCGTCATTGCCGGTGGCGACGGCGGCCGAGGAGCGGTGATATTCCGGAGGGCGGCAGAAGCTTTGGCGCATCACAATCTCGGGAAGGCTTGTTTGGCGTTTGAAGAGATCACAGCCACAAATGGCTTATCGTCACGTGACCAAATCCAAGCCTGGGGATTCCTGAAACAGCTCGGCTACCTCCCAACCAGCCAACAGGAAAAACAGATCCTCGGAGTCGTTGTCGAAGTGGGGATGCGCTCCGGGCAGGATGTGCTGGCGGTCTATGCCGATCGGACTGCGCATTACTACAACTTCTCGGGCGCGGGTGTTGTTTGGGGCCGCCCTGACTCATCGCTTGACATCTCCACGGATGGCGCCGGCCCCCTGACATTGGGAACATGAGGCTGAGCATTCTTACCCCAATCGGATTCCACTTTGGGGAGGGGCTATTTAAGGTGTTGGACCGTGACCTTGTTGCCGGGCCGCTTGTCCGAGCGGCCACAACCCTGATGCTGACACTCATCGACATGTCTAAAACCGAGCGGAAACGGTGACTCCTTGTCCCCCCCTGTCCGGGCAGGCCTATCAGGCACCGGGTGGTGCCTCGCTTGGCAACCTGGGCTACACCTACGATGCAGCCAGCCGCCAGACGATCACATCGGGGAGCCTGGCGGCGACGACACTGCCAACGGCGTTGTCGAGTGCCACATATGACGCCGATAACAGGATCCAGAGCTGGGCCGGGACCAGTTACTCCTACGACAACAACGGCAACCTGCTGTACGACGGAGCCCACAGCCAGGGCTGGGACTCACGCAACCAGTTGTCCTGGACCGAGAACAACGATGGGTCTTATCTCGAGTATGTCTACAACGGACTGGGTCAGCGGACGGGGGTTTGGAACGGCACTTCGGGCACCCAATTCCTGCATGATGGAGCCAACGTCGTCGAGGACTGGAACTGGACCGACGCCACCGCCAAGGGGGCTTACCTCAACGGGTTAGCCACCGACCAGACGTTCAGGCGGACGGACGCGTCGGGCAACAGCTCTTACTTCCTGACCGACTCGCTGGGTTCGACTCTCGGGTTGACCGGGGATGCCGGAACCAGCATCCAGACCCAATACACCTACGGCCCTTACGGGGGAGCCACCACCACTGGGGCGGCCAACTCGAACACCCACCAGTTCACCGGCTTGGAGAGTGATGGGAACTGGCTCCAGTACAGCCGGGCCCGGTATTACAGCCCGGCTGAAGGAAGGTTCATCAGCCAGGACCCGCTGGGGCAGGGCGGTGGCGATGTCAACACTTACAACTACGCGGCCAACGACCCAGTCGACAACACCGACCCCAGCGGAATGTTCGTGCAGTTCGTGGCTGCCTGCGCGATCGGGGCGGGCCTAAACCTACTTTCCTACGGCCTCGAAAACTATTTCGCGGGCCGCAAAGGGACGGTCGGAGGAGCGTTGACCACGGCAGCAGGTGGCTGCGTGCTGGGGATTGCCTTCGAGTTTGTGGGTATCGGCGCGGGACTAGCGGCGGGAGCCATCGTCGATGCTATAGCCGCCCGCGCTGCCGCGCGATTGCTACCCGAGGTCATTGATGCCGCAGAAGGTGGCGGCGCATCAAGCCTTTTCCACTACACGGCAGCGGATCCGGCGTCGATCTTCGAGGATGGCCTCTTACCGGGTAGGTCAGGCAACGTGTATTTGACCCCGGAAGGGAATCTCAGCCCGCTTCAGGCACATATCGACCTCGCACTGGCTCCGAATCGTGGGTTGCCTGGTCACCTGTTTGAGGTTGATGCCCAGGGTCTTTCGGCCCATTTGGGACAGGATCTCCCGGCGGCTACACGCGTGACAGGCTGGCCTGGCGGCGGAGCAGGTGGAGGTTGGGAGGTCCCAATAAATGCACCGATCCCACCGTGGCTCCTGAGGCTCGTGCGGTGATGGGCAAGGCTGAGGTTCTCTCGGCTTTTGAAGAGGCCCTTGAGCTGCCAGAGTCTGCTAAGAGCGGCAACTTGCTTGCGGACGAGTTGCGCCGCCGGGCATCGTTCTTTGCCGCGAGGGATAGAGACGGCTTGGTCGGCGCCGTCCAGGAATGGCTTGAGGCCCGCGACGAGTTGTTGACCGTTCAGGCTGCCGTTTTGGTGCGGGAGTTCCGCTTGGTCGAACTGCACGACGTCACCCGGCAGGTGCGAAATGAGGTCGCTTTGGGGACATTTATGAAGCCGTCATCGACCTGGCTATTCGACAAGACGCTCGACAGTCTCAAATGAGGAACGAAGCCCCGTCCCCCGCCATCATCGCGGAGGCGAAGAGCCATCCGGGAGAATGGGTGTACGAGATCGTTGGCTCATTCGGTCCGCATGATCCAGTCCCTCCAGAGGCAATCCGGGGGGCCTGGAAGGTGGATGATCAAGGCCAAGTCGTCGGTCAATTCCAGGCTAATCCCAAGTTTCGCCCGCCCACCACTACATGACCATCATGGTCCTCCCGCGCAGTCGTTGGCGGTCCGAGGCACTGGTGGTCCTCCTGTCGCTGCTGGTGTTGGTCGCCAACGTGGCCGGTCATCTCCCGCTGGGATCAGGGCATATGTTCACGACTACGACCGTGGCCGGTACCTCTACGACAACTGCACCAAACACCTCAACCGGATCCGCGCTGCTTGGCGCCATCGCCCTCGGTGCCGGAGCTTGGGCCGAGGGAACGATAGGCACTTTGGGCCGGATCCTCGCCGCAGAAGGGGTTGCTCCCGCCGGTCAGACCGTCTACCGAGTCTGGGGCGGAGGGGCGAAGGAGTTGGGGCGATCGTGGACTCCCATAAACCCCGAAAGCCTGGCCAATCCTAGGGATGCCCTTGGGCTCCCTGGGGCCAACAGTGGTGAATTCATGTCAACGGCTCGGATTACGAATTCGGCTGGGATTTCAAGCCGGGCGGCCTTGCCGTTCGAAGGAAATGCCGGAGGAGCACTGGAGTACGTGATCCCCAACCCGCTTAACCAGCTTGAGCTTCTCGTGAGCAAAGCCTTGCATCCGCCGTTCTGAGATGAGCCAGGGAGAAACAA